>NZ_JAUBOZ010000228.1:0-2409 GCF_036700475.1 Microcoleus sp. T2B6
TGCCAATAAGCTGTTGGTAGTGCCAGGATGGTTAAGTTCCAATTAGAGCAATCTTGCAGAAATCTCTCAATTGAGTCGAGCATGGAATCGGTACGCAAGACCAGCGTTGCACCCGTAGTCAGGCTGGTATAGATTTCTTCGGCACTAGCATCAAAACTAATTGAGGAGAATTGGAGAATGCGATCGCAATTGTCTATCCCATATTCACCGATCGCATTTGTTATGTAATTGACTAGCGACCTGTGTTCAATTAAAACCCCTTTGGGTTTGCCTGTAGACCCTGATGTGTAGATAACATAAGCTAGGTTATCAGGCGTTACGCTGCTGCTAGGGTTCTCCTGACTATGAAAAGCAATTTCTTCCCAATCTTTATCAAAGTAGACAACACGCGCAGAATGTGAGGGAAGTTTCTCGACTAGCTTCAACTGAGTAAGCAGTACTGGTACAGAAGAATCTTCCAGCATGAAAGACAAGCGTTCAGACGGATAGTTTGGGTCTATGGGGACATAAGCACCACCTGCTTTGAGGATACCTAAGAGTCCTACTACCATCTCCAGGGAACGTTCGACGCAGATAGCCACCAGTGTTTCTGGTTTTACCCCCAATGCTTGTAATTGGTGTGCTAATTGGTTAGCCTTGGTGTTTAGTTCACGATAGGTTAGTTGCTGATCCTTAAAGATTACTGCTATGGCATCTGGCGTTTGTTCTGCTTGTGCTTCAAATAATTGATGAATACAGAGATTCTGAGGATAGTTTTTTTGGGTTTGATTCCACTCCAGTAATAATTGGTGTTTCTCAATCACCGTTAAAATAGGTAAATCCGATAGCTTTTGTTCTGGATTCGCTACAATACCAGCCAACACCGTTTGCAAATGCTCTATCATTCTGGCTATAGTTGTAGCATCAAATAAGTCTGTACTATATTCAAATCCTCCTATTAATCCTCGCTCGGTCTTTTGAAACGATAAGCTTAAATCAAATTTAGCTGTATGATTTGTTTCAGGATTAGATATGTTAATTATTAAATCTTTGAGCTTAATGGCAGAAGTAGTCTCATTTTCTAAGGAAAAATCTATTTGAAATAAAGGTGAATAGCTTAAATTCCGATCTGGATGTAATGCTCCGACTAGCTTATCAAATGGTAACTCTTGATGCTCGTAAGCTTCTAAGACAACTTTTTTAACCTGTTGTAATAACTCCAGGAAGGTTGGATTATTTGATAAATCTGTGCGTAGCACTAAAGTATTCACAAAAAATCCGATCATTCCCTGATTTTGAGGGTTTTGGCGGTTCGCAGATGGAGATCCAACCACAATATCGGGTTGATTAGTGTAGCGATAGAGCAATACTTTAAATGCAGTAAGAAGTAAGATAAAGAGTGTAACTCCTTGCTGCTGACTCAAATTTACGAGGGCTTCACTAATGTCTGGCTCAATCGTAAAGAATAGGGTTTCTCCGCGAAAGGATTGTACGGCAGGTCGGGGACGATCTGTTGGTAATTCCAACAAGGCTGGCATTCCTGTTAGTTTTCGTTGCCAGTAAGCAAGTTGAGATTCTAAAACTTCTCCCTGTAACCACTGCTTCTGCCATACAGCAAAATCTACATATTGAAGATTGATTTCAGGTAAATGGGGTTTACCTGGTTCAACCAAAGCTGAGTAAATAGTCGTAACTTCCTGAATAAAAATATTGACAGACCAACCATCAAAGATAATGTGGTGGATTGTTAGCAGTAAAATATTTTCTGTTAGGGTAAGCTGAACTAATTCTGCCCTTATTAAAGAATCTTCAGCCAGATTAAATATATGGCTAATGGCAAGAGAAGCTAATTTCTGACACTCTAAATCTCGTTGACTAGCTGACAAAGAACGCAAATCAACGATTGGTAAAGTAAAATCTCTAGTCGCATTTATGACTTGAGCAGGTTTTCCATCAACAGTAATAAAGTTAGTGCGTAAGATTTCATGACTAGCGATCAATAATTGCAAGCTTGACTCTAAAGCAACAATATCGAGTTGACCGCTAAAATGCAAGTTCAGAGGAATATTATAGAAGGGGCTATTAGGTTGTAGTTTGTAGAGGAACCAAAGTCCCTCTTGAGTAAAGGAAAGAGGAAATGTATTGTTTTCTGTTCTGGAGATCGGAGCAATCGCAGTGGTTTTAGCTTGAAGATTAGCTTGTTGCAAAAACGAGATAATTTCTGCTTTGCGATCGCTAATTTCTGACTTGAGAGCAGGTGTAAGAATCCCTTCAGGAGCCTTGCAGCGGAGGCGTCCTCCTTCCAAAAACAGGTTAATATCTAACTTGCGTAAATGATTAAAAAATTCAATGATATTCATTAAAATTCTACCTCCTCTAAATTATTGGTGCTAGTGTTAACATTTTGGTTTACCCAAGAAATTGCTTCAA
>NZ_JAUBOZ010000112.1:0-23801 GCF_036700475.1 Microcoleus sp. T2B6
AGGCTTCTTTTTCCTTTTTTTTCTCATGCTTTTTTGAGTGACGGAGTTCCCCCGCCACTTTTGTAACTCAGACCAATCTTTCTAATAAGTTTGGCTGAGTTTTCATCCCGATCCAAAGATTCCCCACATTGGCAGGAATGCCACCGTTCCGATAATTCTTTCGGGACTTTATTGAGGCAATTCCAGCAATGCCCAGATGTGCCCTTTGGGTCAACAAACAAAACGCTTTTACCTAATTTCCAAGCGACATATTTCAGGACGTTGGCGAATTGCCCGTGAGCAGCATCAAGCATGGATTTATTCAAACCGCTTTTAGCTGATTGACCGTTCGGCAAATAAACCAAATTACCATTTTCAATGTCAGTATACGGCTTAGCACGTCTAGTTAGATTTTTGACACTCAAATCCTCAACAACTAAAACATTACATTTACCGAATAGCTCATGTGCCGTTTTGAATTGAAAATCTAGTCGGGATCTAGCTACGAATTGATGGAGTCTGGAAACCTTATCCTTGATAATTTTCCAAGGCTTAGAACCCTTAACTTTTTTAGCTAATTTCACTTGAAGCCTTGCTAGTTTTTCAGCCGACTTCCTCAAAAATCTAGGATTCTCAACTTTTTCACCATTAGAAAGGTAAGCGTAATTAGTAATTCCTAAATCGATACCCAAAGTGTTTTCGACCGTCGGCTGAATTTCTGCAACCGTTACGGGAACCGTCTTATCTTCTAGCGTTAAGGAAATATACCACCCATCCGCTTCTGGGATAACTGTACCCGTCTTGACCTTGAAACCCGTTGGTATTGGACGATGGAACACCATCGGCACTTGACCTATTTTTGCCAGGTCAATACAAATCCTATTTTGCTCGTCCTTAACAATATTTAAATTGTCTAATTGAGGATAAGTAAATGATTTGTAATAGTGAAGCCCCTTAAATCTTGGCTTGCCTCTACGATTGCCATTCTTATCGGGTGTAGTAAAGTTTGAAAAGGAAGTTTCAACTCTGTTGACCACATCTTGCAAAACCTGAGAATCCAACACTTTGTAATCAGGAAACAGTTTTTTTGTGTTTTTCAAGTCAGCAAGTTGAATTGTCTGCCACTGTACATATCCGCCTTCAATGTTTGAGAAAACATCACCTTTTTTAGTCAAAGGATTGCCTGATTCATCCTTTTTCCTGCCATCCCTAGTTTGGACTCTCGTCAAAGGAATATTTCGATAAATCTCCTCAACGGGGACTATCGAAACAATCAAGGGACAAGCGTTTATGGGTGTTCTCGTGGTTTCCCACCACCTGAATCTTTCGCCTAATCGGTAGTTGTACTGCCGCCGACAAAGTTCTAGGTGAGCCACAATCGTTGTTGATTGAGCTTTCGTGGGTTTGAGGCGGTATTTGTAAGTGAGTTGCATTTCTAAACTTCCTGTTTTCGACCTTTGAATAGTATAGTTTATGTACGTCCAAAATGCCACCCCAAAAAATATTATTTCAACACTTGGAAAAAGCATCTAAAATCAAGATGTTCCCGAAGATTGATTCGTGATAGGCGAGCTTAATTGTTGGTTTCCGTTCCTCCACCCAACGCTTCTGGACATCCCTGCGGTAATTTAGTCGGGGTACTTCGCGAGCGCTCAGATTAATCCCCTCTAAATATACCGAGGGACTTCCCGGCTGGGAGTTAAAAATGCGTTAGCGAAGCTGGCCGTAGGCGGCGTTGCTGATTTACGGTATGAAACGCTAAATATGCCCGTCCTAGAAACCACTATCCACAAAGCTTTTGGATTTTAAAGTTATTTTTTTCATACCCTCATTAAGCAACGCCAAGATGTCAAATGGGTTCTATACTACTGCCAGAGTGACAAAACAGGGTTAATCTGACTAAAGCAGGAATTATGCACTTACCCTCCTCTGATTTGTCAGAGGCAACTCTACAATAAACTCACTTCCTTCGCCAACCTGACTGACGCAACGGATCTTGCCACCGTGAGCTTGGACAATTACCTGATAGCACACTGAAAGTCCCAAACCAGTGCCTTTCCCCACAGGTTTAGTAGTAAAAAATGGGTCAAAAATCTTGTCTTGAATTTCCGCAGGAATTCCACTTCCCGTGTCGCGGACAGAGATTGTTACCCAGTCCGGCTCGCTTTGCCAACTGCGGATAGTTAATTCCCCCGGTTTGCTCGTTGACTGCAGCGCATCTAAAGCATTGTCAATCAAATTATAAAATACTTGGTTAATTTGACTGGCATGACATTGGACGGGCGGCAAACGGCCGTATTGCTTGTCTATTTTGATATTGGTTTTTAGCTTATTTTGCAGCATCAAGAAACTGCTTTCTAAACCTTCATTCAAATCTACTGGTTTTAATTCAGCGTGGTCTAAACGAGAAAAATTTCGCAGCGTCATCACGATCGAGCGAATCCTCCCGCTTCCTTCCCGCATTGAATTGAGCAGTTTACCAAAATCTTCTCGAATGTAATCTAGTTCTAGTTCTTCATTGATTCTGACAATTGCTGCCGCTGCTTCCGGGCAGGCATTTCCTGCCACTTCTAGAGCTTCGTTCAAGGCTTTAAAATATTCTTGAGCGTGAAACAAGTTAGCGTGGATGAAATTGTTGGCGTTGTTAATTTCATGAGCAATTCCCGCTACCATTTGCCCCAAACCTGACATTTTTTCGCTTTGAATCAATTGCTGCTGCGCCGATCGCAATTCTTCTAACGCAGCCTGCAACTGCTGGGTTTGAGCTTGAGATTTTACTGCAGCGTCTTGGACTTGGCTGTAAAGTTCTGCTTGCTGAATGGCGATCGCCATTTGGTTGGCTATTTGGGATAGCAACTCCATTTCTTGCCGCTGCCAATTGCGGGTATCCCCGCACTCGTGAGCAATCAGCAAACCCCACAGCCTACCGGGATATTTAGGATTATAGCTTCCGGCTGTGTCGGAGGTATTTTCTTCAGTTCTGGATGTAACTATCGGCACAATCAGATTAGCTTTTACCTGCAAACTATCTAAGAAATCGACATGACAAGGCTCTAAACCAGCATTAAAAATATCATTAATTGCTTTGACTCGCCCTTGCTGGTAAAGATCGGCGTAATCTCCCCGGAAACACTTATCAGCCCCCATATCTCCTAAAATTGAAGGCCAAGGAACAGTCATGTTTTCAACAACAACTTTTCCTTGCCAGTTGTCTTGAAACTGATAGATAATTACTCGATCGCACTGCAAGAGTTGGCGGACTTCCCTCACCGCTGTTTCCAGGATAGTTCCCAGATCCAGGGTACTGCGAATTTGGTTGCCGATCAGCCGTAGCAGCGATTCTCGTTCGGCTTGACGCCTGGTTTTACTGTAGAGTTTGGCTTGATTGATCGCGATCGCCAATTGCGATCCTACCCCTTCTAAAAGCTGCCTTTCCCAATCAGTCCATTCCCGTTCGCGATCGCACTGATGCAAACCAATTATGCCATTCACTTCACCTTGATAGCGAGTAGCTACTGCCAGCATTGACTTAATTTCCAAAGCTTCGGCAATTTTTCTCGTTTGTGGATTTAATCCCGGAAAATCGAGAAACTTCGTCACTGCTAGGGACTCTTGCTGAGACACGACGGCTGCCAAATGCGGGTTGTCACTCATCGGTACTTTCATTCCCAGTTGGATCGGATAGTCCCCCGCGTTGTACTCTCCGCGCGTGACTAAAGTTTTTTCTGTATTTGATTCTTTGACTAAAATGCTCACGCGGCTGGCCTGTAACGCTTGCCCCAGCAATCTGCAGGCCGATGTCAAAATTTCTTCTATGTCAAGTGTACTGCGAATTTCGTTATTAATTTGGTTCAGCAAGTTTGATAACTGAACTTGCTGCTGCATCTGCACGATTAGGGCTTTTTGTTGGTCTACTTCCGGCAGCGAAAGACTTTCTTCCTGCCTCCAATTTTCAGATTCAGGCAACCGCGAAGTTACTCTCTGCCAGGGGTTTTCGTGTTCTTGTATTTTTAAAGACATATTTACTCAGCCGTTGTACAGTATTTTGATTGAGTCGGGTTTTTTAAACCTGTGCTTACCCCGCCAAAAGCCCCATCGCAGCTACCAGGACTTTGGAATATCTTAAGACATTATAAAGGATGCAGCCTGAGCAAAGCAATTATTTGCTTTACAAATATTTATATTTAGCAAGTATGCCCTCTGCAGCCGACAATACTAATTGGTGCGTGGCATGGAACTTGGTCAGATGTCAAATAGAGTTAACCGCCCGTTTAATCGACTAAAATCAATCTAAAATCTATCTTTAGTTCAATGTTTGCGCCGGCTAGCACAACATGGAAAATTCAATTCCCGACAATTTTCGTTCGCCAGCAAGCAGCGACAACATTACTTCTGGATGGACAGGAAAAGCCCAGATTAAAATAGCTTTGGCGATCGGCAATTCCCGGCTGCACTGGGGATTATTTGTGGGCAAAACCCTGGAGAAAACATGGGATACAGACCATCTCAATGCTGATACTGTTTCCCGGCTCTCGGAGCAGGAAAAAGCAGAATATTTAGTGCAAATAGTAATGAGGTCGATCGAGGAAATATCTGCTCAAAATCTCCTTTGTCTTCCTGCTACTCCCGCATTTTCTAGTCCTCACACACTTTCTTTAGTTCCCCTGCCTCTAGTTTTAGCCTCCGTTGTTCCCCAGCAAACAGCAATTTGGCAGAGTTATCCAGATGTCGGGATTATTACTTTAGACCAGTTACCGATCGGGGGTGTCTATCCTACCCTGGGAATTGACAGAGCTTTGGCTGTAATGGGTGCTGGCAACCAATTTGGTTGGCCAGTTTTACTTATAGATGCTGGTACAGCTTTAACATTTACTGGCGCTGATGTCAATAGGTATTTAGTTGGGGGCGCAATTTTACCAGGTTTGGGTTTGCAGTTATCATCGTTAGGTAAAAAAACTGCTGCATTACCTTTAATCAGCCTACCACAAAATCTGCCGCACCGCTGGGCGAAAGACACTGCTGGGGCAATTCAAAGCGGAGTTGTGTATGCGGCGGTGGCAGGAGTTAGGGATTTTATTGAAGATTGGCGGTGTTTGTTTCCTGATAGCAAAATTGCACTCACGGGGGGCGATCGCACTATGCTTTTAAAATACCTCACAGCAGCCTTTCCTGATACAGCCTCCGGCTTAATTGACGCACCAGAGGCTATTTTTTGGGGAATTAGCCTGTTAACTGTTGACTGTTGACTCTTGACTGTTGACTGTTGACTGTTGACTGTTGACTGTTACCAATGCCCAATGCCCAATGCCCTGTTTGCCCAATTCCCTGTTTGCCCAATGCCCTGTTTGCCCAATGCCCAATGCCCAATGCCCAATGCCCAATTCACTTTGCAAACTGGCGAATATATTTAGCAACAACATCCGGGACTTCCTGCGGCAAATTGCTTTCCCCCGGACTGACCAATTGCAGTTCGGCATTAGGAGCCAGAGCAGCATAGGATTGACACAAAGACGAAGCTGCGGGAGTATCTTCAGAACCGTGCAACAGCAAAACAGGCGCTTTCAGCAAAGGCAAATTCTCCTCAACTAATTCCGCTGTAATTTCAGCCCGCCGCCGCCCGAACAGCAACTGCACGGCAACTGGGGACTGCATCAACTGCTGTCTGAACTTTAGCAATCCGTCAATCTTGTTTTGGCTACCCAGCAACTTAGCAATTGGATAGATCGATCGTAGCAACCACAAAGCCAGCGGAGGTTGGCCTATCAGCCAGCTAGCCGTCTGCCACCGCCCCCGCCGGTTGCCAACCTTGACGCCTTCTGGGGCCAACAACACCAAACCCTGAACTCGATCGGGATATTTGATAGCGTAGCTGGTGGCCACCCAGCCGCCCACAGAGTGAGCGATTAAATAAACCTGTCGCAACTTCAAAGTATCGAGGTATTGGGCGAGACATTCTACTTCCATGTCGATCGAATAATGAAGATTTGGGCGTTCCGAGTCGCCAAACCCCAGCAAATCCGGTGCGAAGCAGTGGTAGTAGGGGCTCAAATGTTCGATCGTCCTCAGCCACTGACTGCTGTCGTGCCAAGAACCGTGCAAAAATACTAAATTCGGGCCTTGACCGACTTCGTGCCAAAAGATTTGCCCTACAGAGAGTTTGACCCGAGAATTGCGTAGCGGTGAGTACATCCGGTTAAATATTTAGTAATAAAAAGATGATTAATTTAATGTTCAGAGTTTGTGAATAAAAGTAGGAAAACAGTGAAAATTAATTCCACATTCATAACAGACAACTTTTGACCGCGAGGTAATTTCCGACTTTTCTCAAATTGGGATGCCCCGCCAATTTACGCCACAGTTGTCAAGCCTTGAAAATAGTCCTGTAAGTGTTGGTCGTTATCGTGGCTGAGCGCGCCCTCCGGCAGCGATGCGGGCAAAAAAGCCTCAACCTCGCTGACTTCAAGGGTATCCTGAACTTGCATCTTTCCCTCTACCTCTGCTGCCACCACGATACAAATCGAGTGCAGGCGAGGGTCTCTATCGGCAGCCGAATAAACGCCCACCAAGCGACGGATTTTGACTAAATCGAGTCCTGTTTCCTCCGCTAATTCCCGGCGCACAGTTGTGGGAATATCCTCTCCCCAATCCACCATACCTCCCGGCAGTCCCCAGCGACCGTTGTCGCGGCGGCGAATTAACACAATTCGCCCGTCAGGCAATACGGGAATCACCGCAGCACCAGTGACGGGATGTCGAAAAATCAGTCCCAGCACAGTTTGTACAATTTGCCACAATCGACGCATAAACTCAAAAGCTTGTTTAGGAGAAAGTAAATTAAGACCTCCTAGCTCGCAGCTCCGGAGTCTTAATTTTTAATTTTTCATTCAGGCCAGAGGTCTGGCAAATCTGCTAATATCTCCGCTGCGTGAGATTCTGGTTTGACTTTGCGGTAAACCTTTTCAATCCTACCATCAGGGTCGATCGCGAAGGTCGATCGAGTAATCCCCATAAATTCTTTGCCCATAAACTTTTTGAGTCCGTAACAGCCGTAGGCGGTAGCAACTTCGGCGTTTAAGTCGCACAGCAACGGAAAAGGCAGTTGATATTTAGCTGCAAACTTGGCGTGGGCCCCTGCCCCGTCTGTACTGACGCCGAGGACTGCTATATTGCGCGACTCGTAGTCTAAGTAAATATCGCGAAAACCGCAAGCTTCTTTAGTACAGCCAGGGGTATTGTCCCTAGGGTTGATTAACAGTAAGACTTTTTCTGACATTTGCTAACAATCACTTACATTTGCCTTCGGGTCTTCATGTGATATAGAATGAATTTAGCCACTCAGATGTAGGTGAAAAACCTTGGTAGTACGCAACCGCTATATAAATAAGTTGCCTCTACATTATCAAAGCAAATAATCAGATTGGCGTGGGGCTGTAAGCGATAACCAAGCTGAAGGCAAGAATATAAGTGCTTGTAGAAAATTCTACGGGCATCGGTTGATACGCCTTTGTTGAGATACGATCTCAACTTATGTATTTGTTAGCAAATGTTAGCAAAAAAGTATCGGTAAAAGTAAAGTACAACTCGTCGCCCTCGAAAATCTGCAAGGCTGACGAAATTGCCTTGCGCGTCGGGCAGGCTGAAGAGAGGAGCTATGTCACCGGGATAAATAAGTAGTAGGACACAATTAATTACACAAAAATTTGGGCTACAAGCCTTGTCTAGTAAAGAATCAGCAAAAAATCAGTGTGTAATTAATTCTGTCCAATTACTTAGTCATCAAAAAAAATGGGCGGAGCGAAGCGGAGGGTTCAAACCCCGTCCTTTTAGGAAGGCTTTACCTGAATTTTTGTTAAGATATACCATTTCACACAAGACGTGCTAGTATGTGAAAGAGCGTACTTAAGGTCAGCATGACACTAAAAGCCTTCAGCTATCGATTCTACCCAACGCCGGAACAAGAAAGTTTGTTGCGACGTACTTTGGGTTGTGTTCGTTTGGTCTACAACCGTGCTTTAGCCACAAGAACGGAAGCTTTGTACGCACAACAGAAACGGGTAGGCTATGCTGAGACTTCTTCAATGTTAACCGAATGGAAGAAAACCGAAGAACTAGATTTTCTGAACAAAGTTAGCTGTGTGCCATTACAGCAATGCTTGAGACATTTACAAACGGCTTATACCAACTTTTTTGATGGGCGGGCAAAATATCCTAACTTCAAAAAGAAACGCAATGGTGGTAGTGCAGAATTTACTTTCGTCAGCATTCAAGTTCAAAGATGGACAAGTCTACCTAGCAAAAAGCACAGAAGCGTTACCAATTCGCTGGAGCCGGACACTACCTGATGGTTGCCGACCATCAACAATTACAGTAAAGCTTGCACCATCAGGTAGGTGGTCAGTTTCTCTGCTGGTAGAGGTTGAAATTGAAGCATTACCCAAAACAGATAATCAAGTCGGTATCGACCTCGGAGTTACAAGCTTGCTCACTTTGAGCAACGGCGAAAAGATTGCCAATCCCAAAGAATTCAAGGCAAAGTATCGCAAACTCTTAAGAGCGCAGAAAGCTTTAAGTCGCAAGCAAAAAGGGTCAAACAACCGTCACAAAGCACGGCTTAAAGTAGCGAAAGTGCATCAAGAAATCACTGATGCAAGGAAAGATAATCTTCATAAGCTAACAACACGGTTGGTGCGTGAAAACCAAACCATCGCCGTAGAAAACTTAGCTGTGAAGAATATGGTAAAAAATCCCAAACTTGCCCTTGCAATAAGTGATGCAAGTTGGGCGGAATTAGTCAGACAACTTGATTACAAGTGCGATTGGTACGGTCGCACTTTAATTAAGATTGACCGATGGTTTCCGAGTTCAAAACGGTGTGGCAATTGCGGACATATCGTTGACAAGATGCCGTTGAATATCCGGGAATGGGATTGTCCTAATTGCGGGACGCGCCATGACCGAGATATTAATGCGGCAAAAAATATTTTGGCGGCAGGGCTTGCCGTGTCAGTCTGTGGAGCGACTGTAAGACCTGAACAGAGTAAATCTGTTAAGGCTGGTGCGAAACCCCGTAAGGGACAGAAGCAGAAACCTGAATCGTGAGGTTGAGGAATCCCCGTGCGTTTACGCCTGGGTGGATGTCAATTGTCGTATTTTGTCAAGAGTTTATAGAAATCTTCTGCAAGATTGACTACATTGCGTCCCATCGCACCCAGATTCCCAGCGACTTGAATCCCCGTGTTCTTTTTTCTGGGTCTTGTACCGGGTGTGCTATGATCGTCATCGGTCTAAAATTGAGTATAACTAGCCAACGTAATAACTTAACTGGATTAGTTGAGTGCGTAGTCTCACCTAACGGTGTGGCGGTTTAGCTAGGCAGACAGGAATCCCCACACTATACCGATCAACATACCGATCAAAGGTTAGTGTGGGATCAAAGGCGCGTCAGACTCCTGATTCCACCCCTCCACAATCTCATAAGCATAGCTTATGAGATTGTGGAGGGGTGGACAACGAGACGAACCAATTCCTTTTGATAATATCAGTGGGGCTGGACGTGTTCCTCACTTTAAAACGCCTTAGAGGGAAACGATTGGAGTACCTTGAAGGAAGTTCTCGATCTCCTTAACAGGACTCAGAAGCCTAAACCATATCGCTTGCGATTGTTGTGGCAGCGTCACGAAAGCTAAATTTGAACAAAACCTAGCTACAGAAAGAAAACCGATCGAGTACGGTAGGGCATACCGGAATTTACGCTTGGGGAGAAGACACCTATATTTGGGCGGGAGAAATCCTGTCACAAGCAAGTGAATTCACTGAACCAAGAATCTCAGTCACCAAGAGTGCACAGAGTGTCAAACTTAAGAATCCCCGTGCGTGAAAGCCCGGGGACTGTCAATGTTTATTAGTGAGGTCAGAATGGCTAAGCGCCGCAATCTCAAGAAAGAGAAGGCACAACGAAATCAAGCATACGCTCGCAAGTTTCGCAAGCGGAGAAATCAAGATATGTTCTCCAACAAGAGAAGACGATTTGACGGCGGTAACGGCGGTGGCATGGGCGCCATGAGCGGTGGCGGCAGAGACAAAGACATGGCTGCTGCTGAAGATTAATTGAGTCAGGCTATCTGCCGAACTTAGAACCAGAGTGGAAAACACGATCGTTCTAAGGAGAGATAGCCAGCCGGAATTTGTCCAATAATTCAACGATGTTTAGGCGATTCGATCGCGCGCAGCGATAAGTGATTTTCTCACTTGTTCAAACCCGGTACCCCCGTAACTATTGCGAGCCGCCACCACTTGCTGAGGTGCGATCGCGCTGTAAATGTCTGTCTCAAAGGCTGGGTGCAAGTCTTTCCACTCCTCAAGTGTCAAATCTTTGAGGAGTTTGCCCCCCGAAAGGCAAGTTTTGACGACTTTGCCGACAAGGTTGTAAGCTTCCCGGAAGGGAACGCCTTTGGAGGCCAAGTAGTCGGCTACGTCTGTAGCGTTAGAAAAGTCTTCCGTAACAGCAGCAGCGAGGATCTCGCCATTAAACTCGATTCCTTCGCGCAACAAAATGGTCATTGCTTCCAAGCAACCCTGTACCGTTCTGACGGTATCAAACAAAGCCTCTTTATCTTCTTGCAAATCTTTGTTGTAGGCCAAAGGAAGTCCCTTCACTACTACCAACAAGGCTTGCAAGTTACCGAACACCCGCCCCGCTTTGCCCCGCACCAACTCCGGCACGTCGGGATTTTTTTTCTGGGGCATGATGCTAGAACCCGTAGCGCAGCTATCTTTGAGCGTAATAAATCCAAATTCGTGAGAAGACCACAAAATCATTTCTTCTGACAAGCGGCTCAGGTGTACCATAATCAAGCTGGCTGCAGCGAGAAATTCGATCGCAAAATCTCGATCGCTCACTCCATCTAAGCTATTAGCATAAACCTTGTCAAATTGCAAGAGTTCTGCAGTATAATGTCGGTCGATCGGGAAAGTCGTCCCCGCCAGCGCGCCACAACCCAAAGGCGAAACATTCACCCGCTTGCAGATATCGCCGAGACGTTCCCAATCGCGATCGGTCATTTCAAAATAAGCTAACAGATAATGAGCCAAACTGATCGGCTGAGCGCGCTGCAAATGAGTGTAACCGGGAATTAAAGTTTCCACGTTACGATCGGCAAGATCGAGCAAAACCCCTTGAAATTCCCGTAATTGCTCGCGAATTTCGGCGATGCGATCGCGCAAATACAAGCGAGTATCAGTGCCGGCTTGATCGTTGCGCGATCGGGCAGTGTGCAACTTTTTCCCAGCATCCCCCACAATCTCCGTCAGCCGCTTCTCTACAGCGAAGTGAACGTCTTCTGCATCAACTCCCGGAACAAAAAGTCCTTGGCGGTATTCCCGGCGGATCTGTTCCAAACCATTGACTAACTGTTCGCCTTCGGCTGCGGAAATAATCCCCGTTTTGGCCAGCATTTTAGCGTGAGCGACAGAACCCGTCAAGTCATACTCAATCAATTCAATATCGAAGCCAATACTAGCATTAAATCGGGCGATCGCCGGGTGCAGCGCCGATTCAAATCTTTGACTCCAAGTTTTTTGTTGTGTTGTCATTGCTGAAGCTAAAACTAGATTATATCTCTGTTGCCGAAGTCTATATAAACCGATTTGTAGTAAAGACTTTAGTCTTTCCTCCGGTTTGTAGTCAGCCCTTTAGTCCTCCCAAATTTTGTAAGAAAAAACTCAAGTCCTGACTACAAAGTTTTTATACATCTTTTGACCAGAAAAAACTGAAGTCTTGACTACAAAATTGTGAAACTTTTGCTGCATCAGAAAGAAGTGAAGTTTGGGCGACAAACCTTTTAAATCAGTTACCGATAGCTTCTTCGACAAGAACTCTAACGAAAAATCCCTTTAAAGAACCAGCCAACAAAAATACCTATAAAAAAAGCTCCTATTTGACCAGTGTCAACAAAATTTTTCCAAGCTTTCTGGAAATTCGTAAAAATTTCGTAACTTTGAGCCAAAACCACCGTCGAACTCAAATGAGATTTCACAACTACCACGTGAGCCACATCGTTCCAATTAATCGAACTGGTTAATCCAGCAGTAATTTCCGGCATTAAATTAACTATCATGGTGATTTTCTCCTGCTAAAGGTGTTACCCTCAGTACAACCAGTGTCATGTCATCTTCGTTACGATTGCCGATGCCGATAAACTGGTGTACGCGATCGAACAAATAATCCAAAATTTCTTCAGACTGCTGATAATTTTGACAGGCCCACTGAAAAGCCGAGGTCAAGTTATCCTCATCAAACCGATCGCCCCTTTGATTAGCAGCATCGGTAAATCCGTCTGTGTAATAAATAATAGTATCTCCTGGCTGCAATTGCACGCTTGCTTCTTGGTAATGCGAATCAGCATCCAGCCCAATTAACATTCCCTCCAAAGTATCAAGCTGAAGAATCGAATTAGTTGCAGCTTGCCACAGCAAAGGCGGGTGGTGAGCAGCATTGCTGTAAGCCAAAACGCGAGTTTTCGGGTCATACTCCGAATAAAACAGAGTCACAAAACGGTGGGAATTTTCCAAATCCGCGTGCATAACCCGGTTTAAATGTTGCAAAATTCTCGACGGCGAGTGGCGGTTCAAAACCTCCGCCCGCAGCATACCCCGTGTCATCGTCATCAACAGGCCCGCTGGTACTCCTTTGCCCATCACATCGCCGATGACAATGCTCCAGCGGCCCTTGTCGATTTTGGACTTGAGATTTTTAATTAGGGATGGGGGGCTTTCCCCCTCATTCTCCTTGCCGATCGGGTCATAGTCAGCGGGAATAAAATCATAATAATCTCCGCCGACTCTGCTAGCAGTTTGGCAGCGGGCGGCCACGTCAAGGCCGGGAATTTTCGGACAACTCCGGGGTTGCAGCCGCAATTGAATTTCCGCCCCGATTTCTAACTCTCTGTCTAAGCGGTCTTTTTCCGCCAACTTAACAGTAAGTTCGTCTTTGCAAATAGCCACGGCGGTTTGATCCGCCACCAACCGAACTAATTTCTGTCTGCTGGGAGTCCAGAGATATTGCGGATCACTGCTAAAAACATAAAGCCGTCCCCGTTCCAAATTGTTGACTAAAATTGGCGCCCCAAACAAATGAACATCCGGGCCCAAATAACGACCGACTTGCAAGTCTAGACTAGAAGTTTGCCCAGAGGTTTCCGAAAACGTTCCAGCAGTAGCGCCCGCACCTGCTGTAGCTTGCCTGGTGGCTATTTCCAGCGCTTTTCGCATATCTTGGCACTGCCGTCCTTCCTGACAATGCAACTGCTGGAACCTGACTTGACCGTTGGGTTTGAACAGCACTAAAGCTCCCCCGTCGGCGTCAGTAACGCGAGTCGCCACCAAAGGCACCAACTCCAAAAATTGGTTGAGATTGTTAAAACTTCGCAGGGCAAATCCCAGCGAACCCAACATATCTTGAACATTGTGCTGATATCGGTGCAAACGCGCCACCAGTTCTTTGAGGGCAAATACTGGCGTCGCGTCGGTGGAATTGCGACCCGGAGGGCGGTCAGCAGGTTGAGGTGAGGGGCGAGGCAAAGGCACAGCAGTCATTTTAAATTTGTGATTTTCGATCTTAGACAGAGGAGGAATGATTGAGGACTTATATCAATTCCGGTTGCACCGGAATTATTGTTGACTGTTGACTGTTGACTGTTGACTGTTGACTGTCAGTCGAAGAGCTGAATGATAGTTGAGTATGGACTGTTGATTCGATTTTACAATTCCGATCCTAGCGGAGTTGATATTACGGGCCACTTGAACAGAAACCCGTTTTTTTTCGAGCAAGCAGTTTGGTTTGAGGAAGTAAGTTGGACACTAGGACATTGGTATCAACTTAAGTCGGAAATTCTCAAGAAATCTCGTTTATAGCTTAGTCTAGATACGCCCTAAATCCCCTTAACAAGAAGGGGGACTTTGACCCTTTCCCGTCCCCCCCCACTATTAGGGGGGCGCCAGGGGGATCGGGAAGACTATGCAATCAGACAGCATACTGATACTACATTTGAGCTTATTTTCACACCCTGGCTTTAGCTCGCGCTTTGAGGGCAACCAAGCAATAACAGAACGAAGGTATTGTTTCTAGATATTTAGTTTTTACTCGCCACGGGCGATCGGCGCAAGTCCTGCGATGGTAGTTTGAGGTTAAGGATTTAAGATGTTGAACCTCTGTATCCGCCTCCAAAAATCGGGACGACCACAGATACCTGATCAATCTAAAATCTAAAATCTAAAATCTAAAATCGAGTAGGGCTTCCACAAATTCGTAACTAGAAAACGGGCGCAAGTCTTCGATGCTTTCCCCGACTCCAATAAAGCGGATTGGCAGACCAAGCTGCTGCACTACGGCTAGGGCAACACCACCTTTAGCAGAACCGTCGAGTTTTGTCAATACTACTCCGCTTAATTTTGCCGATTCTGCGAACACTTCTGCCTGTCGCAAACCATTTTGACCTAGTGTCGCATCCAAGACCAGTAGAGATTCTACGGTAGCGCCTGGGGCTTTCTTATCTACAATGCGACGGATTTTACTTAATTCGTCCATCAGATTTTTTTTGTTTTGCAGGCGGCCTGCGGTGTCTACGATCAGGAGTTCTGTGCCGCGGGCGCTGGCGGCGGCGATCGCATCAAACACGACAGCAGCCGGATCGGTATTTTTCCCTGGGTTGGCAATAATTTCGACCCCACTGCGGGAGCCCCAAACTTTCACCTGTTCGACGGCGGCGGCACGGAAAGTGTCGGCGGCAGCAATCAGGGTTTTGTAGCCGGATTTTTGGGCAATGTGGGCCAGTTTGCCGATCGTCGTAGTTTTGCCCGCACCGTTGACTCCTACGATTAACCAGATGTTAAAAGTGTCTTTTTCCGGGGCAAATGTCAGGCTGTAGGCGGGATTACCGGCGGCGGTTTCGGCACAGGGAGCGTCCAGAATGTCGCGCAGGATGGTTTTCAGGTAGGCTAGAGCCTGTTCTGGCGGCAGCACTTCTTGTTTGAGTCTTTCTTGGAGGCGAGTGATAATGATGTCGGTGGCTGCGACTCCGACATCGGCTTGTAGGAGCAAAGTCTCAATTTCGGCTACTGCGTCTTGATTGAGCGGGCCTTGACCGACGATCGCCTTTAGTTGATTAATTAAGCTGCGGCGAGTTCTTTCTAAGCCTTTCCGCAGTTTTTGCAGCCAAGTGATTTCTTCAACTGATACTTGGTCTGGGCGGCGGCCTTGACTGGCTAAGATTTCTGAAGACCACAGGAAGCCTTCGTCAAAGGCGAAACCGGGAATTTCTTCGATAATTGCCGCTCTCTCGGCGGCGGCTGCAATTACGTCGGGTTCTTCAATTGCGGTTTCTTTGAGGCGTTCGATGCGCTCCATGCGATCGGCCTGAGCTCTGGCCCAAAACGGCAGGGCTTCCCCTGCTTCGCCGTCGGATGCGAGTGATTCGGTTTCTACAACCTCGGTTGCAGGTTCGGCAATTTCTATATTTTCTGCTGTAACTTCTAATTGTTGAGCTATAGGTGCAATGTCGATCGCCCCGGCTGTTGGTTGCAGAGTTTCTGCAATTTCTGCGGGCGTTGCTGCATCGAGTTCTATCGCCTCGGTAGCTTCAACTGTTGCTGGTGCTGCAACTTCTGGAACTTCTGCAACAGTTGCTGCTGTGGGTGCTGGTTCAAGTTCGATCGGCTCGGTTGCTTCAATAGTCGCCGGTTCTGCAACTTCTTCAACTGTCGCGATTTCTGCTTCGGCTGCTGGAACATCCGGCGCTGCTGTCTCGGAAACTTCTGTTTCGGGTTTTTGCTGTTTTTGAATATTTTTGTAAGCAGCTTTTGCCCAATTAAGATAATCTTCCGCTACAGCAGGAGAACCTTGCTCGGTTGCATCTGTTTGAGGCTCAACCGGTGCGGATTTTGCCGACTCATCTTGCTGCTGTTCGGGGGTTGCCTCTGTTTCAGAAGATTTATTTTCGCTGTACTGGCGACGAAACCAATTAAATACCATAGGAAATTGGGAATAGAGAATAGTTATTAGTCATTAGTCCTCAGTCCCTAGTGTAGAGCCGATTGCCGATTGCCAATCACTAATGACCAATGACTACTGACTAAGGACTATAGTTATTAGTCCTTAGTCCTCAGCCCCTAGTGTAGAGCCGATTGCCGATTGCCAATCACTAATGACCAATGACTGCTGACTAAGGACTACTGACTAAGGACTATAGTTATTAGTCATTAGTCCTCAGTCCCTAGTGTAGAGCCGATTGCGGATTGCCAATCACTAATGACCAATGACTGCTGACTAAGGACTACTGACTAAGGACTAGGGACTAACAACTTCTGCGTTGATTTTATCGACTACTCGGCGGAGGACTCCGTTGATGAAGCGATGTCCTTCGTCGCCGCTGTAGCGTTTTGCGAGTTGGACGGCTTCGTTGACGCTGACTTGTTCGGGTAAGCCGAGATATAGCATTTCGGCGATCGCGATTCTCATGATATCTCGATCGATCCGGGGCAACCGTTCTATTTGCCAGTCTACAAGGGCTTCCGAGAGCAATTCATCAATTTGAACACGGTTGGCGCTGACTTTCGTCAGGATTTGCAAAGCGTAGGTGCGGACATCTTGCTGGTTGGCTAGCTGGATCAGTTCTGGAAACTCCATTGCTGAACCGAGACGGTTGATGGCGGTTTGGGTGAGTTCCACTGCTTCCCGCACCATTGCTCTAGCACTTTGTATATCGGCGGCACGGATTTCGCTGGCAAGCAGTTTGTCGCTACTCCGCTGCACTTCGGATGCTGCTGCTTCTAGGGATTCTTGAACTTCTGTTGTCAGGGTGCGGATGGCGGCGAGGAGAACATCTTGCAGTTTCTTGGCTTCTAAGAGTTCTGGATTCGTAGGCAGTTGGCTGATGCCGAGGAGTGCGAGTTCGCGTGCTGTTTCGCGGGCTTTTTTCATAATTTTTAGATAGGGATTGAGAATTTAGGAAGTTTTTCGATCGCGCGCGGACTTGAACTTTAGCAGAAAACTCGACTAAAAGCGGTACAAAACCAGCCGTCTGACTCGCCAGCGGCGGGTAGTTTACAGATACTTCGCTGTCAAACCCAAGATTTATGCTCGAAACCGGGTTTCTGAGTATAGGCTTTCTCGGTTTGGGCTGGTTTTGTCGAAATATTATCTGCTATGGGGAAAGTTTACACGGCCTTACCAGAAAGAATTGGTTTAAAGCCCCAAGCCTGATCGGGAGAAATTAAAAGAAGACTATTCATTACTCCAATCCTCTTCCTTCCAGCTAGAGGTCGCCCTTTTGCGGTCAACTGTCAACTGTCAACTGTCAACTGTCAACTGTCAACTGAAGGGCCACTAAAGATGTCTTGGTTTAGTCTTCTTCGACTGGGACAGCCTGGTATCTTGATTCGGATACCAAGGGTTCGAGTGTTTTGCCCTTGATGTTTTCGGGGTTTACTGGAACTGAGTTGCTGGGGTTGACGATGCCGCCGGAGATGATGACTTTAAAGGCATCTTCGATCGACATTGACAAATTGACTAAATCTGCTTCCGGGACTATAGCGTACCATCCGGTGGTGGGGTTGGGAGTGGTGGGGATGAAAATGCCGATGGGGGTTTCACCGGAAAGGTGAGGTGGGATGTCGTTACTCTCGATCGTACCGGTCACAAATGCTAAAGTCCAGATTCCCCGCCGGGGATATTCCACTAACACCACGCGGCGAAATTTGTCGTTTGATTTGAGGAGGGTTCCCAGCAGTTGTTTGAGGGTTTTGTAAACCGAACCGGCTAGGGGAATTGCCTGCAACAGCCGTTCGCCAAAGTCTAGCAGCCACTTGCCGAAAATGTTGCGGGCCATTAAGCCGATGACTAAAATGCTCAGCAGGGGTACAGCCAGCCCTACTAAAAGATTTAGCAGATTCACCAAAATCGGGTGGAGTCCGTCAAAAGGGTTGATCTGCTTGGGAATTTTGGTGAGAAAATTGATCACCCAACTGGCGATGGTAATTGTCAGCCAGATGGTTGTAGCTAAGGGTATCACTACCAATAGTCCTGCGATCAGGTCGTTTTTTAAGTCTTGTTTGATGCGTTGGAGCACGGCGGGTCAAATCTCCTCGTAACTGGTTCCCAATAACCTGAATAAAGCTGAGACTAAAGCAACTGCACGGGCTTTACTGGATGTCACCATAGACGATCGTCTTCAATTCTGCTAAACCCTACCCTTTCTGAGGGGGAAGAGTTAGGGATCGCCGGTGCTGTACCTCTATTTTAAAGAATTATTGCAAGTTGGCGCTTGGTTTTAATATATGCGAGCTGTGCAGCAGATCACCGTATTGTATATTTTAAGACACTTTGGGTCGGTTCAATCAATAAGCCGATCGGTCTGAGACAGCCTGGGAGTGCGAGTGTAGCGAGTCCAGACAAATTTTCTGGGATTTGTATAGGAAATTAATTGGTCGATCGAGCTTTCTCAGATTTTCGGTGGGGTGGAACTTCGTTTTACTTATATCTTGCACCATTTTCCATAAGCTTTTTAGGGACGGGCAGGATGCCCATCCCACAATCAAATTCACTCTTTGTGGAACAGGCATCTTGCCTGTTCTCGAAAAAGGTGCAACATAGGAGTTTTACCGAATTCAGGGGAATCTCTGCAGGTTGAGTTCAGTGTCTCTGCAACAATCTATCTTTAGATAGATGCAGCATGAATATTGTTAGTAAGTAGTGTTTAATTTTTGAGGGGCGACGGCGATCGACAAGCCAACTGTTGGCCCGGTTGCAAGTATTGCATGGTAGGCAAATCCCGCAAAAAGTAAAGCAGACAGACCAGGAACTTTGACTTTTTTTGACAGGATCGATCGATATTCAGGAAATAAGGGGAGAATTCAAGGGAATTGGAGTTTGAGAGGAGCGACAAAACAATATAGAATTAACATGGGCATCACTACAAAAAAATAATCTGCCAAACGAGGTAGCAGTAGTTAGTAGCAAGCGAGATAAATTACTACATAGCTAGTTGTTTCTAGCCAGAAGCGCGAAACTATTTGTTCAACAGGGTATAGCTAAACGGTTGCATAGAAGCAAGACTCCAGCGGTGCCGATTCCTGGGACGCAGACGAAAGTTAAGGAAAAACAAGCGTACTAGCCAATCAAGTCAGAGGGGGGATTTACCTCGCGGCAAGCAGCAATAGACTTGATGAGAAGTTAGGATTGAGATGTGAATGCTCAACTCATGAAACCAATTGATTTTTACATTTTTTTAAGCGATTCAAAACGCAAGACTTTTTTGGGCTTCACTTAAAGCCGCAGCCAGATCAAATTTTGTATCCGAGAATTAATATTTAAGTAAAAGGAATTTTTGTGAAAACGCTCAATATCCTCTTAGTAGAAGACAGTCCCCTAGATGCCGAACTGATTGAGGCATATCTAATGGATGGCGGGCTCCAATTTTCTCTGGTGTGTGTGGAAAATCGAGAAGACTTTGCCACGGCGCTGGAAAAACAACGTTTTGACATTATTTTGGCAGATTATATGCTGCCTTGTTTTAACGGGATAGCTGCGCTGGAAATCGCCCACACTACTTGTCCGGGAGTGCCGTTTATTTTTGTGTCGGCTACTTTGGGCGAGGAAGTGGCGATCGAAACTTTGAAAAGCGGCGCTACTGATTATGTTCTCAAACGCCGTTTGATACGCCTGGTGCCGTCGATTGAGCGGGCCCTGCGGGAAGTTCAAGAACGGAACGAGCGCAAGCAAGCCGAAGCACAGCAGCAGGAAAGCGAAGCTCGATTTCGGATTATGGCAGATACCGCGCCGGTAATGATTTGGATGTCGGACACTGACCAACTTGGCGATTACTTTAACAAAGTTTGGCTGGAGTTTACCGGTAGAACTTTGGCGCAAGAAATGGGCACGGGTTGGATGGAAAACTTGCACCCTGATGACTTGCCAGAATGTTTGGATATTTACCAAAAAGCCTTCGACGCTGGCAGCGAGTACCGGCTCGAATGCCGGCTGAGACGCTATGACGGGGAATACCGCTGGGTTTTGGGTACAGGCGTACCCCGGTACAGGCCCGATCGCACTTTTGCAGGTTACATCGGTTCTTACATCGATATTAGCGATCGGAAACAGGCAGAACAAGAACGCGCTGCTGCTTTGTCCCGCGAACAAGCAGCGAGGTTGCAAGCAGAAGAAACAGCTAAAGCGCTGCAATCGGCAAACGATCAAATTACTAACATTCTCGAAAGCATTACCGATGCTTTTATCGCAGTAGATTTAAATTGGAACTATACCTATGTCAACCAGAAAGCTCAAGAGCTTTTAGGCAAGTCACAAGCTGAACTGATCGGTAAAAATGTTTGGGAGATATTTCCCTGGGCGGTCGATTTACAGTGTTACAAAATGGCTGCCAAAGCATTAGCAGAAAATGTAACGGTCGAGTATGAAGAATTCGTGCAGCTATGGAATAAGTGGTTGAAGGTTCGTTTTTATCCTTCGGATTCTGGTTTGTCGGCTTACATTCAAGACGTTAGCGATCGCAAGCAAGCAGAAGCTGCATTCAAAGCTAGCGAAGAAAAGCTGAGAATGTTGGTCGAAGCTAACTTGATCGGCATTATGTTCGGGGATGTTAACGGCCGTATCATGGAGGCCAACGATGAATTTTTGCGAATAGTTGGTTACACGCGGGAACAGTTGCAGCGCGGGGAATTAAACTGGATTGAGAGCACGCCGCCGGAGTACCAGTCTCTCGACGAGAAGGGGATTGCAGAGGCACAAGAAACGGGAGTTTGCACTCCCTACGAAAAGGAATTCTGGAGGAGAGACGGTAGCCGGATTCCGGTGCTGATCGGATATGTTTTGCTGGCGCAAAAGCGACAAGAATCTGTGGCTTTTATTCTCGATTTGACGGTTGGCAAGCAGTTGGAAAGAGAACTGCACGATCGAGCCGAGGAATTGGCGCGGGCGAACCGGATTAAAGACGAGTTTCTAGGAACTTTGTCCCACGAATTGCGGACGCCGCTGAATGCGATGCTGGGATGGGCGCAACTGCTGCGAAACCGCAAGTTTGACGAAAAAACGACTGTTCGCGCTCTGGAAACGATCGACCGCAATACGCGCTCGCTGGCAACTCTGATCGACGATTTGCTGGACGTGTCGCAGATTATTACCGGGAAATTGTCGCTGAATTTGCGGTGGGTGGATGTGATTTCGACTGTTGAGGCTGCGATAAATACTCTCGCGCCCGCGATTGGGGCAAAAAATATTGAAATTGTGACGGATTTCGACCCAACTGTGGGGCGGATTTGTGGCGATGCCGGCCGCTTGCAACAGGTGGCGTGGAATTTGCTGTCGAATGCGATTAAGTTTACTCCCGATGGCGGACAGGTGAGGGTGGCGGTGCGGAAGGTGGAGGGGACGATGGCCCGTGAGGAATCCGCTTGCTGTAAAAATTTGTCGCCCGCTTGTGTGGAAATTGAGGTCAGCGACACGGGACAAGGGATTTCACAAGAGTTTTTGCCCCATGTTTTCGAGCGGTTCAGCCAAGCTGACAGCTCTATAAGGCGATCGTACAACGGATTGGGTTTGGGTTTGGCGCTAGTGCGTCATTGTGTGGAAATGCACGGGGGGACGGTGCAAGCGGCATCGGCTGGGAAGGGACAGGGAGCGAGCTTTTTGGTGAGATTGCCAATTAAACAGCCGCGTGGCGACGGCGGATTTTCTGTTTCCGGGTCGGGGGAGTTTGGGGCTCCTCAAAGCCAGACGCCAGCCGCTGTAAAGGAGTCTTTTGTCAGCAGCAATCTTTCGGGAGTGCGGGTGTTGGTGGTCGATATCGACGCTGATTCCCTCGATTTTACCTGTACAGTGCTCGAAGATTGCGGGGCCTTGGTGGAGACCGCTAGGTCGGGAATCGAAGCCCTGGAGGCGATTGAAAGGCTGAATCCAGATGTGTTGGCGATCGATATCGAGATGCAGGCCCCTGATGGAGAGGCTTTGCTGCAGCAAGTGCGATCGCGGATGGTGGACAGGGAGATTCCGGCGTTGGCGTTTACGGCGGTTGGTAGGGTAGAGGAACGGGTACGGGCACTGCAGCAAGGTTTTCAAATTTACGTGCCCAAGCCGATCGAGCCTGCTGAGTTGGTGGCGGTGGTGGCAAGTTTGGCGGCGCGATCGAACGATTTTAGATTTTAGATTTTAGATTGACTCCGCGATGACCGATGTCGTAACTACACATCAATTTTCTTGGATTCGAGCGATCGCTCGAATCCAAGAAAAACTTTTTTTAGTATTAATCAGAATTAGAGCTAATTTGTCAAGCCCCAAAAGTTATAAATTTAATTTAGATCACAGTCTGTAGTTTTTGATACTGATAGCAGTTTCTAAAAGGAATGCAACTGTAGAAAAGTTTCAAACCCTGATAATCATCAGCAGTCCGACTTCTAAAATCTAAAACCTAAAATCTAAAATTGTATGAGGTTCAGGGACGATCGCCCTTAACAGTCTCTCCTCAAATATCAAGTTCACAACTGGGTGCTTCATTAAGCCAGGGAGTGAATCACAATTAACCTCATTTGTCATACCCCAAAAGTTATAGATTTAATTTAAGTCAAAGTTTTTAGCTTTTGATCATAGGTGCAGGGACGATCGCCCCTAACAGTATCTCCTCAAATATCAAGTTCAGCAACGAGATGCTTCATTAGAAAAATATTCGGCCGGCGTAAATGCTTATAACACTCCTCTATTGCCCGCCGTGCAATGATTTTTTCGTTCTTGGATGTGGACTCGTCGCCCGATTCCCACTATCGACGACTAGATACCAATTGCACCCGACCGGCATCCATTTCATCCATTAATAACTCTAAAGCCTCATAATCAATATCCGAGATGTACCCCAAACGGGTGAGCTCGTAATTGATTTCGTTTTCAATGTCAGGCGTCAACTGCTTAATGTAGAGGGCTTTTTCTACAAGTTGACGAATAGCATGAGTTGCTTGCATAGTAAGTCGGAGAACTCCGTACAGTTTTATTCTCCTCTAAACTGTCGAGCAAACAGGTGATCTAGATCAGAACTAATAAGTGATTTAAATTACATTGTTCAGTTTTATCTAACAGCTACGGCAAAGTCAATCGCAATTTTTATAGTTGCCAAGACTAAACCTACAGGCATAAATAAAAAATCGTATAGTAGCTTACGTTTCCTCCCCAAATCTTACGCAAAACTTCATAAAAAAGAGTCAATAAATAAAGATTCAGTAAAACTACTGACAACAACTGGTCAGTTTGCCTCAAATTAAGTTAGGCTCAGAGTAATCAAGTAGGTTTAGGCTTACATCCGTCCAGCGCAGTAGTTGAAAATACGTAGCAATCATAGGTTTGACATATGCAGACACTTCTTGCCCATAAACCAATTACGGTGATTCGACCCCTAGACTACCTGAATGCAGCCACCTGCGAAGAATTCGGACGGCAACTAGCGACAGCAATTGCAGCCCCCGGAGTTGTAGCGGTACTCGTAGATTTGGCCGAAGTAAAATTTATTGACAGTGCAGGTTTGATGGCATTGGTTTCGGGCCTCAAGCAGGCGAAAAAAATGGGGCGCAGGTTTAGTCTTTGCTCGGTATCCCCTGGGATTAAGATGATTCTGGAACTCAGCCAACTCGATCGAGTTTTTGAGATATTTGAAAATGTCGATAGCTTTGATGCCGAAAACTCCTGCGTAAAACAACACTGTTGACATACTCACCGCCCTAAAAGTGCGGTGATTCTTGACACTTCACTGACTGACGCAACCGAAGTCGTCTTA
>NZ_JAUBOZ010000113.1:0-23123 GCF_036700475.1 Microcoleus sp. T2B6
GGTTGCCCGATAGATAGGGGGTAGGCACTCTTAGCACTACCCCTACAAATTTATCTGAATCATTTAGGATTGCTATACATATCGATCCAAGCGTACTCGCTCAGGCTGTGTTTCGCATCTTGACGGCTTATTAATTCTGTAATTTAGAGTGTGTGTGCTGAAACACCTGATCTGTGGGTTGGCGCGAAAATATTGACTGTGAATTCATTATTTTATCCCTTATTTTTATTGTTAATCTTAATGTCCCGAACTAAACAATAACCTTTAGTAAAGTGATAATAAAGCTTGTCCCCTTGCCCTCTGCACTTTCAACCGCAAGTGTCCCTTTATGGGCTTCAATAATACTCTTTGCTAAAAATAATCCTAATCCCCAGCCGGTTTGCTCCTGGGCACAAATGGTTCGACGAAATTGTTGAAATAGGATGGATTGAGCGTCTATGGCGATCGGATTGCCTTCATTATGGATAGTAAGGCTGACCTGCGTTTGGGTTTGCTGGAGCGTGAGTGTAATCGGCGTACTAGGCGCACCATATTTCACAGCGTTAATTGCTAAATTTTCAATCACCCGCCGTATTTCTTTACGGCTGCAAAAAGTCCTGATAGCAGGGTCAGAAACCACAATAAACCGCTCTCCATAGGCGAATCTCAAATCGTTTACTACCTCTTGGACTAGCATCTCAAAATCGCATTCTTCAAATTCAATCTTTAAGCTCTGCCCTGCCCGCAGCCGACTCGCATCTAGCAGATTTTGAATCATCGAATCCAGCCGATTGATCGCACTGAGCATCCTCGTCGCCACATCCCTATGGCTGTCTCCTGTTTCAAGCCGCCGCAGAGTTAGTTGAGTTCCCATTTTTACGACATTGATGGGATTTCTGAGGTCGTGAGTTAGCGTCACCATAAATAATTCTTGAATATCTCGCAGCGTTTCGGAGAATTGAGTGGCGGCGTCATTAACGACTTGCTCGATGGAGGCGATAATAATGTCTCGATCCTGCACTCCTAAAGGTGCTTCTTCTTCTAAAACTTGAAATATTACTTGACGGAGGAGGTGATACTCGAAAATGAGGTGAGTCATGGAGTAGTCAGCATACCCCGCCCGTTCATGCCCATGCAGCTTGCCAATCCGCGTACTTTCTACCTCGTCGGCTGTGATTCGGGCAGGTGTCCTGACAATTCTGTTTGAGAGTTCATCTACCAGTTGGTTTAAGTACAGAGGTAGGGAATCTTGCAAGACAAGAGAATTTTGATGCGTTGATGCACCGACTTCATCACGCGCCCGCTTCTCCCACATCCCCATAATTTTTTCAGCATTTTCTTTAAGACGGTCAGACGCTTCGTTCGACATCGATTCTGATTTTCTGCATGAGTGGCTCTTGAGAAAGCATTATACAGGACTTTCCCGATAATATAAGTGAAGTACCCCCCGGAAGCCGAGTTTCGTGCTGAAACTCGGCTTCTGGGGGGTACTTTATAAAGGTGAAATTTGCTGTGATTAAGGAACTAAACCCGCCATGATATTAATACTACTCCCTACAAGTGCGGTATTCAAGAAAGAGGAGAGAATGCTAGAGCAATCAAGCTCATCGCCTCAGCGCGAGCTACTCTGTACATCTGAAACTTGAGTAGTCATGCCAAGAACAAAAGAAGAGTTTGCGTAGATTTTTGAGGTAAGGTCATGGTCGATAGGATTTATTGATTTTTACGTACTTATTGAAGTTTCCACGCAATTAGACCAACAAGCACAATCAGACCTAATGCTCTACGAAAGTAATTAACGCCTTGAAATAATTCTTCCCAAGCCCAAGTAAACAAAGAGCCAAAGGCTACTAGCTCCAACCCTAAATTAATTTTACCTGTTGTAACTATGAGCGTTAATAAACTAGCTACAATCCCCACGCTCAGTGGTAGATTTGGCATCTGAGCTATAACAATTTTGCCTTCGCTGTCCCGGAATGTGCGATCGAACAATGTGTTTTCCATGAGTTTCTCGTGTCAATGTAATAAACAGAACTAGGTTAACAGTAAATACTGTAGACAGTTTTGGGAACGATACTACAAGCTTTACAGAACAAGAAGCATAAAAAAGTCAACTTAAATGCAAGTCAGGAGGGGAGATGACATTGATTTAATTATCCGCCGTGGCTCAAAGTATTTAGTAAATAAGCCATTCAGACCTAGAAAAACTGTCCGCGCTCTTGAACAACATTTAAACATCAGGTTTATGCTTGTTTATGCTTGAGAAAGTTGGTTTTCTTGATTCCCATTCATGAATTTATCCGGGTTATTTTTGTCATTATTCTAAATATTTTTGCCGTGAGGGGTTATACAGTAGTTTTATAGTAAAATTAATAAATTTAAATATCCTCTCTCGCTTGGAATAGTTTAGATGAGAATATTATCTATAATTGGACAGACATAATCTTTTTTATACTATCGCATCGAGAGCGATCGACCTCATGCTCAAATCAAAAGTCAGCAATTCACAGCTCTCAACCTTTTCGTGAAGCAGGCTTGAACCTCTGTTAGCAGTGCAGTAATTTCTGTTTGCAGAGCTTGAATAGATTTTGTACCCGCTATTTCTGCTCGATCGCTCTCAGCATCCTGACTCAGAAAAAATGTAGCCAGCATGGCTCTCAAATAACTGCATACGCGATCGCACACAACGCCAGCAAAAAACAAAGCACCCCTCCTTGGGCTGGTTTCGGAAAGTAATCAGAGCCGATCGTACTCATCAACATTCCCGTCAACCACAGCGCAGTGCTATGGGAGCATCTCATATTCGTCAAAATACTTCTTCTGGCTCCTTCCTTCTTCCTCTTCCCTCCTGCCTTCTGCCCCGCAGCAAGAGAGCCTCAAAACTCCAATTTCTAGCTGGCTGCTTTCATTGAGATGCTCCCAGTGCCATAGTCATTAATGCCAGCCCTAGCATTAGGAAATTCGCACTCAAAAGAGAGACAGCCCAGCAATAGCACAACATCATCGAAACCCCCAATTGTCTGGTTTTGGATAGGGAGTCATGGGGATTACGATGCAATATTAGCTCAGAAATAGAGTCTTCGATAGACTGTCATGATAGACGTTTAAAACTTTTTTTATTTAGAAAATCAGGCAATCAAAGTGTTGGATAATCTCGCCAAAATGATGATTTATATACAAAAAAGATTGTTTGCATAAATAACTTCCCAGCGCTACTCTGCCTTCTAGAACTTTCTTCATCCGCAAAACCAAAGAAACCGGGTTTTTTACCAAATTTGTGGGCTGTAACGAAGTATTTCGCAAAAACCCGGTTTCTAATCACCCTTCCGTAAGTCTTGTAGAACTTTTTTCATCCTATCTTAGGCATGGGTAGATCAAAGAAAAAGTAGGAGCAATTCATGAATTGCCCCTACTTTTTCGATTCAATTAGTTTCCCCAACGAGTGGGGACTTCGGTTAGATATACGCTTAGTCCTGAGCCTTATGTGGCTGTTTCCATTCAATTAGTTTCCCCAGCGAGTGGGGACATACTGACTGGCGACAGTTCCTTCGAGACCTCTCAGTTTCCATTCAATTAGTTTCCCCAGCGAGTGGGGAGTGGTTGCCGGAAAATACGTCTCCGTCGCGTGGCGAACAAGTTTCCATTCAATTAGTTTCCCCAGCGAGTCGGGAGAAATTATCCATCAGACGATCGGTTTACTGCTGATAATTTTGCGTTTCCATTTAATTAGTTTCCCCAGCGAGTGGGGAGTCGGCGCTCGGTTTGTAAGTAAAAAAGTAGCTGAGGTCAAGTTTCCATTCAATTAGTTTCCCCAGCGAGTGGGGAGTACAAACTACTAAAATCCGGGATCTGGTAGGGTTTGGGTTTCCATTCAATTAGTTTCCCCAGCGAGTGGGGAGGTTATCTTCTTTATCTACAACTTTACCTATTAAGTTTCCATTCAATTAGTTTCCCCAGCGAGTGGGGAGTCACAATGCTTTTAGTTGCGGACATGGACCAAACTCTAAGTTTCCATTCAATTAGTTTCCCCAGCGAGTGGGGAGTTTAAGAGGTAATATTTATGAATTGGGAAACTAAAAGTAATGTTTCCATTCAATTAGTTTCCCCAGCGAGTGGGGAGACCTCCATCTTACACCCTATTACAGCGCAAAGTGTCCAGAGGCAATTTGCGAGGCTCAAGCATTTTTCATGGAAATCACACCTGTGTTCGCTCACAAATAATCCATGAAACCCTTGCCCAGCAATGCTGCGAGGCTCACGACGCAAAAATGTCATTTCAGCTAATTTACCGCCAGCCTCGCAACCAACCTGACTCCGACTCCCCCAAATCGAACTCAGCCACTCCCCTCATCTCCCTCCCCGCTGACAGATGAATTTTTTGTCAAAAAGGACGATCGCACAGTGGTAAGCTACCAAAGGCATTGAAATATCTAAGGTAGAGAAAAGTTAAAATGTCGGTATTAAATGAAGTTCCCTTGTTGTTGCGGGCAGCCCGCGGCGAAACCCTAGACCGCCCGCCCGTGTGGATGATGCGTCAAGCCGGCCGCTACATGAAGGCTTATCGAGATTTGCGAGAAAAGTATCCCTCGTTTCGCGAACGTTCCGAAATTCCCGAAGTTGCGATCGAAGTTTCCCTTCAGCCGTGGCGCGCGTTTCAACCCGACGGCGTAATTCTGTTTTCCGATATTGTCACACCCATGCCCGGTTTGGGTATTGACATGGACATCGCCGAAGGCAAAGGCCCGATTATCCACTCACCCATCCGCACTCAGCAGCAAATCGACAACCTGCAACCCCTGAACCCGGAAGAAAGCTTGCCGTTTATCAAAACAATCCTGAAATCCCTGCGCGAGGAAGTCGGCAACAAATCCACCGTGCTCGGCTTTGTCGGCGCGCCGTGGACGCTGGCGGCCTATGCCGTTGAGGGCAAAGGTTCTAAGGATTATGCCATCATCAAAAACATGGCATTTTCCGATCCAACTTTACTGCATCAGTTGCTCTCAAAATTCGCAGATGCGATCGCCGTTTACGTGCGCTATCAAATCGACTGCGGCGCGCAAGTAGTGCAAATGTTCGACTCCTGGGCCGGGCAACTGTCTCCGCAAGACTACGACACCTTCGCTTTACCTTACCAGAAACAGGTGTTTGAGCAAGTCAAAAAAACCCATCCCGACACCCCACTAATTCTGTTAGTCACCGGTAGCGCCGGCCTCCTCGAACGCATGACAACATCCGGCGCCGATATCATCAGCGTCGATTGGACGGTTGACATGGCCGACGCGCGCCGACGTTTGGGCCCCAATATGAACGTTCAGGGAAATCTCGATCCGGGCGTGTTGTTTGGTTCTCAACCGTTTATTCGCGATCGAATTCTTGATACAATTCGCAAAGCGGGCCCGCGCGGACACATCCTCAACTTGGGACACGGCGTGTTACCGGGAACTCCCGAAGACAACGTGCGTTTCTTCTTTGAAACGGCAAAACAAGCCGACAAATTGCTTGCAGTTGCTGCTTGAGTCCGACAATCCGACAGGGGTTGCAACCCCTGTCTCATAGCTAAAGTCCTCTTAAGAGGACTAAAGATTAATATTTCAGTCGGTTTTAACTGACATCTTGCAGCAATATCAATAAGAGGATTTTTCGTGGGGTCGGGCGGGTTTATAGAACCTATTTGCAAGCTTTAAGGCTGTTAGCGAACCCGCCCCTACGGCTAATTGAGAATGGTGCAAGATCTCAGTTTTAACTCACCGAAGAGCACCCTTGCCAATAAAACATCCCGTAGGGGCGGGTTCACCAATAGCTTTAAAGAGTGCAGACAGGTTAAATAAACCCGCCCCCAGCCACAAAAAAGCCCTTTATTAACAATGGTGCTCTTCAGTCGGTTTCAACCGACTTTTGCTATTAGCCAGGGGTTGAAACCCCTGGCAGATTGCAGGAGAATGAAACAGCCCTATTCTCCCCCTTGCCGTCCCCCCCTTCCCCTTCTGCAAAATGAACGCCAAAAAAATTTTCATAACGGGTGCAAGTGGCTGTATCGGTCACTACATGGCCGAAACTTTGATTCAAGAAACAAACCACGAACTTTACCTCTTAGTTCGCAACCCCGAAAAATTAAAATTCGACTGGAAAGCCCGCCCCGGCATCCATATATTACAAGGCGATATGCGAGATATCGAGCAATTTGCCGAACTTCTCCAAACAATAAATGTAGCAATTGTAGCAGCTACTGCTTGGGGAGGAACTCAAGAGGTTTTTGATGTTAACGTAACGAAAACTCTCCAGCTAATTCAACTACTTTCGCCACAGACTTGCCAACAAGTAATTTATTTTTCAACTGCCAGTATTCTGGGTCGAGACAACAATTTGCTAAAAGAAGCCGGGGAACTGGGGACAGATTATATTCGCTCAAAATACAACTGCATGGTGCATTTGTCTGCCTTAAAAAATGTGCCTCCAATTACGGCACTTTACCCGACATTAGTATTGGGAGGAGACGCAGACAAACCAGTCTCTCACTTGTCATCTGGCCTGCCACTTGTGGCAAAATGGATTGGTTTGATTCGCTGGTTTAAGGCAGATGGCAGTTTTCACTTCATCCACGGCGCAGATATTGCCAAAGTAGTTAATTATTTAGTTGAACATCCGCCTGCTTCCGAGGAACCGCGACATTTTGTGCTAGGAAATCCGGCGATTACAGCTAACGAAGTGGTAGAACAAGCTTGCCAGTATTTGAATAAAAAGATATTTTTTAGGATTACTCTGTCACCTTGGCTAGCCGATTTCTTTATTTGGCTGTTCCGAATTCAGGTGGCTGCTTGGGATAGATTTTGCATCAGCTACCGCCATTTTACCTATCAAAATCTTGTGAATCCCGAAAGCATAGGAATGCCGAGTTACTGCGGCACAGTTGCCGATATGTTAAGAACTAGCGGGATTCCAGGCAAAGATTCAAATTAGTCCGTACACTCCGCACCAATAATCGGACGGGCTAGAAGCCCATCCCACAAGAAAGATTGTGGGATGGGCTTCTAGCCCGTCCCTAATTATTTTTGCGCTTCTCAAATCCCATCCCACAAGAAAAACAATTTTTGGGATGGGCTTCTAGCCCATCCCTAATTCTTTATGCTATTCAAGTCTAGTGTTTCAAATTCTTTTTTGCCTTAGTCCCATGCTTTTTAAATGCGATTATCGTCAATTAAGGGTCAAATAGGATAAGATATCAGCATTTGCACACTTTAACAGGGAACTGCAAGCTAAAAATTGCGCTCATTTTGTTGGTCTTAGGGGGTGTCACCCCTCGCCAGATATTCGATCGAGTGCAAGATCGTAATTTTAGCCTTAACGTCAGAAACCTCAGCCTAAAGGCGTGAGGCTTGAAAGAGAAATCTAACAGGCCATTCTGACCAGACTAAGCTTTAAATAGCTACGTTATTTAGGTCACGACACCCTGGGATGCGAAGCTAGTCCCTTGCTCTGTCGCTAGTGGTTAAACAGTCTTAAGGTCACGCTCGACAGTGCTGCTAGCCTAACAAGCCTTTATAACTTTGTCGAAGCTAACTTTACCCCAGAAATGGGAGTTTGGGGCAACCATTCCCTAAAAATCGGAGAGGTTGCATAAAATTCCCTCTCCGACCCCGAAAGGGGATTTAATTCAATGTAAAGCCGTCCTATAAGGACGGGGCTTCAGACCCAGTTTTTTGGTGAGGTTTAACATATAATGCGAGTTCTTTTAGTTTACCCGCTGTTTCCGAAAACATTTTGGTCTTACGAGAAAATCCTAGAATTAGTCGATCGTAAAGTGCTGCTGCCACCGCTGGGTTTGGTAACGGTAGCAGCTATTTTACCCCAAGAATGGGAATTTAAGTTAGTCGATCGCAATATTAGACAAATCACCGAAGCAGAATGGGAATGGGCAGAGCTCGTTATTCTCTCGGCAATGATTGTCCAAAAAGAAGATTTGCTAGACATAATTCGCGAAGCAAAACGGCGCGGTAAATCCGTAGCTTGTGGCGGCCCTTACCCCACCTCTGTACCCGAAGAACCTCAAGCAGCGGGCATAGATTACCTGATTCTCGACGAAGGCGAAATCACCTTGCCGATGTTTGTCGAAGCAATAGGGCGCGGCGAAAAAAGCGGAATTTATCGATCGGACGGCGTAAAACCCGATGTTACCACAACCCCAGTCCCCCGCTTCGATTTGCTGGAATTAGACGCCTACGACTCAATGTCAATTCAATTTTCCCGAGGCTGTCCTTTCCAGTGCGAATTCTGCGATATCATCGTCCTCTACGGCCGCAAACCCCGCACCAAAAACCCCCAACAATTGATAGCAGAATTAGACTGTCTCTACAACTTGGGCTGGCGACGCGGCGTGTTCATGGTAGACGACAACTTTATCGGCAACAAACGCAGCGTCAAACTGTTGCTAAAAGACTTAAAAGTCTGGCAAGAAGAACACAAATTCCCGTTTACTTTCAACACAGAAGCATCCATCGATTTAGCCCAAGATCAAGAATTGATGGACATGATGGTTGCTTGCAATTTCAATGCAGTGTTTCTAGGGATTGAAACTCCCGATGAAGAAAGCCTGCAAATGACCAAGAAATTCCAAAATACCCGCAATTCCCTGATCGAATCCGTAGAGTTAATCGCCAAATCCGGTTTGCGAGTAATGGCCGGATTTATCATCGGATTCGACGGGGAAAAACCCGGTGCCGGTCAGCGGATTGTCAAGTTTGCCGAAGCAGCAGCTATTCCGAGCACAACCTTTGGAATGCTGCAAGCTTTGCCGCATACTGCATTGTCCCACAGACTAGCAAAAGAAGGGCGGTTGCGCGACAAATCTGGCAACCTCAACCAGACTACCTTGATGAACTTCATTCCGACGCGGCCTCTCGAAGATATTGCCCGCGAATATGTCGAGGCATTCTGCGAAGTGTACGATGCTGAGAAATATTTAGACCGGACTTATCGCCATTTCTTAATGTTAGGTGCACCCACAGCAAAGATACCTGCAAGAGTTCCCAGTTGGATAGACTTGCGAGCACTGCTAACTGTGGTTTGGCGGCAGGGAGTCAAGCGCAAAACTCGGTGGAAGTTCTGGCATCATTTGTTCAGCATTCTCAAGCGGAATCCTGCGGTTTGGGATCACTATTTAACCGTCTGTGCTCACAACGAGCATTTCCTCGAATACCGCCAGATTGTGCGGGATGAAATTGAAGCTCAATTGGCCGACTTTTTGGCTAATGAGTCTCAAACTGTATATCAAGAACCTGTTGCTGTTGAGGAAAAGCAAGTGGAAGCGGTTTAGGGTTCGAGAATTCTACCTAATAGCCAGATACCCGACTTCTTAAACAAGTCGGGTATCTGGCTATTCTCTTTTGTTATCTGGGCTTACTTATAAAATTTTTGCCTTTTTTATCACCACACCCGCTGAATTGGATAAGCATCAAAAGGGAGCATCTCATATTTGTAAAAATACTTCTTCTGGCTCCTTCCTTCTTCTGGCTCCTTCCTTCTTCTGGCTCCTTCCTTCTTCTTCTTTCCTTCTGCCTCTTTCCTTCTGCCTCCTGCCTCCTGCCTCCTGCCTCAAAACTCCAATTTCTAGCGGAGGGCTGCAAAGGTGAGATGCTCCCCATCAAAAGCCTCATCACGACTAATCAAAACCAGCGAATGATTCATCGTCTGTGCTACCAGAATGCGATCGAAAGGATCTCGATGATGCAGAGGAAGACCTGCGTAAATCTCAGTGTCTTCAAATGTAATTGGTAGAATTTGAGCGTTAATGTATTGCAATTCCTTCGGCAGGTCTTCAAATGGCCGATTCAGTTGAAGCTTACTGACCTTGATTTTAATAGAGATTTCCCAAAGGCTGGCAATACTAAAATACAAACCTGTTTTAGTATCGATCGCTTCTTTTGCTTTACTACCTAGATTGGAATCGCCAAGCAAATACCACAGAAAGGCATGAGTATCTAAAAGGAAGTTCATGTTACATATATTCCTTTAAATCTTCCAGCGGTTCATCGAAATCATCAGACATAACGATCTGACCGGCCCAACTACCATAACCATGAGGTTGTTCAAGTTGTTCTTGAGATGATTCAGTTTTTGCGTGTTTTTCAAGTAAATATTTTGCATAATGCAATATCTCTTGTTTGAGAGATTCTGGCATCTTGACGAGAGTTTGAAAAATCTCTATATCGATAGTCATGATTTATGTGGAATTTTTACTATGTCATATTCACCAATTATACCGTAATTGCAGTCACAGGGTATTTAGAATGGCTATCTCGTTTAATCTAGTTTCCAAGCAGAGTCTGGAAATGTCATATCCTGCGGCTCTACCCCCTCTTGAGAGCAGGCGAGAGAGCCTCCAGAGGCATTCCCAGTTTCTGACTGAAAACTTGAAATACTACTATTGGCGACAGCAGTTATTTCGGCAGATAGAGGCGCGATCGCCCCCAAATATGAAAATCTAATTAGAAGCTCAAAAATATCAAAATAGCGATCGCCCTCAACCCGCCATGTTAGGAACAAATCAACTCAGAACCGCCGCTCTCTTAGGACTCCTAAGCGGCCTTCTCGTTTTAGGAAGTTATTATTTAATCGGCAACGAGCAAGGACTTTACATCGGTTTAGCGCTAGCCGCCTTCTCAAGTTTTAGCTCTTGGTACTATTCCGACACGGCCGCGTTAATGGCTTACCGCGCTCAGCCGATCGCCCGCAGCGAAGCACCAGAAATCTACGATATGGTAGCATCGCTGAGCGAAAAAGCCCAAATTCCGGTGCCGAAAATTTTTCTAGTTCCTACTCAATCTCCCAACGCATTCGCCACAGGAAGAGACCCGGAACACGCGACAATAGCAGTTACTGAAGGCATCATCAAGCTGCTTTCCCGCGAAGAATTGGAAGGCGTTTTAGCGCACGAACTGACACACATCCGCAACCGCGACACCCTCACTCAAGCAGTTGCAGGAACAATTGCCGGCGCAATTACATTTGTCGGGCGAATTCTGACTTTTGGAGCGCTTTACGGCCCGGTAACGCGGGATAGCAGACAAGGCGCGAATCCGTTTGGTTTGCTGTTTTTAATCATTTTAGCACCGCTATCAGCAACCGTAATTCAATTGGCGATTTCTCGAACCAGGGAGTTTGCAGCAGACAGCGGTGCAGTGGAAATTACCAATAACCCGATCGGCTTAGCAAACGCGCTGCAAAAATTAGAGAAAATGGGTCATGAAATTCCGATGCACGGCAATCCTGCGATGTCGCCGCTGCTGATTGTGAATCCTTTTTCGACTAAAGGTTTGCAGTCACTTTTCCGCACTCACCCGCCGACAGAGGAGCGCATTCAACGCCTTTTGGAAATCGCGCAGCAGCAGCAGCAAGGTACTCCAGTTATGGCTTACGTGCCCGGAATTTGAGCGTCGAAAATGCAGCAAGAATATTGAAAAACCAGGTTGTTTGAACCAACCTGGTTTTTGTTTGTTTATAATGGTAGCTGTGGTACGATCGACTCGCACAACTAATTTGCGGCGCGGGTGTGAGTAAGTGATTCCAGAATTCGATGAAAACGGCAATCTACCACGGGGAGTTCATTGGTGCGAATGGGAGGAGTTTGAGGAAAGATTTGGTACGACTGTTCCCAGAAAGAACATGATAAAGGGGTTGAAACTGGCAATGACTCAGTTAAAAGCGGCAGGTGCTAGAACTATCTATATTGATGGTAGTTTTGTTACCAGCAAAGACAAACCTAATGATTTTGATGCTTGTTACGATAGAGAAACTGTAGACAGGGAGTATCTGAGAATCAATGCTCCTAGATTGTTCAATCATCAGGATCGAAATGCCCAAAAAGCTAAGTATCGAGGGGAGATTTTTCCCTCAGACGAACCTGTAGGCAATTACGGAGAAAATTCCTTTGAATTTTTTCAAAGCGACAGAGGGCAAAACAAGAAAGGAATTATAGCGCTCGATTTAATGAGGTGGGAACCGTGATTAAAAATGAATTTGAGTACGGAGTCAGCAAAGATTGGGTGCAAAAATTCAACAAAACTCTAGCAGCAATGGAGCGGGATGAAGAAGCAAAAAGAAAGGACTTCCTCAAATGGGATGCTGGTAGAGGTTCGATTCAGCGCCATTTGGATCAGTTGCACGAAGAAATAGCAGAATATGAACGATTGATGGCGTGGGACAAGAGTAAGCCGATCGAACTTGTAGTTGAGAATTTCAATAAACTATCAGATGCTTTAATTAAAGCTCGAATGGCAGCAAAAATCAGCGTGGAAGAACTAGCAGAAAGGTTGGATATGGACCCTGAACGCCTTAAGGAACACGAGAAGAAAGATTATCAAGGTGCTAGTTATATGGAACTCCTTGAAATTAGCTGTGTTTTGGGGCTGGAGTTTAAGACGGCTGTGATGCAGGTCGATTTTGAGGAAATAGAGTTTACCAAACAAACAATAGCAGAATCGCGCTATCGAAAAAAGAAGAAGGCAAGTAAAACCGCCTAAAGATTTGAGGGTGCGATCGCGAAGACTACTGAGTTGATTGGGTTTGTTGGGTGTAAATTAGATAGGCGGGGGGCGAGGTCTCCACTAAAAGGATTTACCCCACGCTCAGCAATTCATCCAGCTTGTTCTTTAAGTCCGGTGATGCTAGTAGTGGTCTATAAACTTCACCTTCATAGGGCTTCCAAACATATCCAAGACTGAACGATCGAAAAACCGAAGATGCTCCCGTTGCTTGCCAAACAGCTTCAGCTAAAACCAATCCAGGAAAAACCAAGGCAGGCTCTTCAATCAATTCGCTGTAGGTTCTAAACTCATCTACTTCCATACCAACTAAAGCATACCGAAACGGTGGAGCAAACCGCAAACTCTGATACAGAAATATACCTATTTCCGTCATTAAATAAGCACTTTCTGGAGTGTCAATGCCAATCTCACTGATGCCACTTGGACAAACTCGACACCACCAATTTTCTTCTATGTCCTGAAAAATTTCTGCCCGACATTGGGAATGTCTACCGTTTGAGATCACCCAGGAAATTTCATTGAAATATTGAGCAAATTGCTGTGCTTCCGATTGCTTTGTGCCACATTCAGCCGATAAGCTAAACACCCATGCCATTTCTGTTCTCCCGTTGAGTAAATTAAACTATCAAACTTTTTCCCATTCGTTCTGTGTCTGGGCGAGGGCTGCTTCATAACGATCGCCAGACCAATCATAATGTAATTCCTGCATTGATTGGATGCGATCGCTTTTGATGCGTGAGGGGCGATCGCGCAACTCGTAGAATCATCGCGCTGTTTGGTATTTGCTGTGAGGGGCGATCGCTCTTTATGCGCGATGGGCGATCGCTCTCTGTAGAATCATCGCTTTGGAATGGTGGAAATGGATAAGATTGTGAGTGGAAAAATTTGTTCGGCTGCACTCAATCTTGGTGAGCATGTTTCAAGCTTAGGCATCCCGCTCATTATACAGATAATCAATATATAGCAATCCTAAATGATTCGTGTAATTCTTGTAGGGGCAATCCCCCCGTGGTTGCCCCGATAGATAGGGGGTAGGCACGGGGAGTAGGGGTAGCACTACCCCTAGATATTTTTACAAATGATTTAGGATTGCTATAGCTAAAACAACAGGACTCACAATCATTTTTCTACAAATCCCCACTCATGAAAATCGATGCAAATATTTATCTGAGATTGAATCATATCACCAGGTCCTACACTACCATTTGGGGCGGCTCCTAATCTTGCCCGAAAGTCATACATACAGTCTTCACGACCATCTTGAATTGTAATCTTTGTCTTTTGTCCAGGCCGTAATACCTCAGTACCTAATATATCCTCTTCCCAAGAATTGACATTTGCAGGTGAAGCAAAAAATCTTTCGATGTTTCGACTTGTTTGATTTGTCAAATTAAAAGAGACAGGTCTATTCCTGAAGATACGCGGACCAGATGAAGAAGGCGATGACGAGGACGGTGGCGAAGTCGGTGGCGAGAACGGTGGCGGAGTCGGTGGCTGTTCGTCTAGACCTATACTTATCAGTATGAAAAATATACCTAAGCTCGTTGCCAGAAAACGTGAAAACTTCCCTATTTGAGGTATTTTCAGTTCTTTTACCTGAAAACCACCTCCAAAAATGCCGATCAAAAGCAAGATGCTACCTAAGATAAAAGTTAAGATTTTGAGTGTCATAAAGTTATTTCTTCCTAATTAATAACCGATTGGAGGACTGTGTATAAAACGGCAAGCGTTTAGTCCCTGGTTTACTCTTTAATACTTCTTCTATAGTTTTTATAAATCAGGGCTTTGTTTAGTCAAAAAATGTTCAATTTAGTCTACAAACTTTCCCTGATCTCACTCTGTTTAATCTATTTTTGTATAAAATTGTACAAAAAAGTGCTAAAAGGCCGGCAAACGTGAGCTACAATACACAAAACTCTCGCATCTCCCTGCCAGATGAATATTAAAGAAATGTTAAATATCGCCGATCGCATAGTCTTCGAGAAAACGGGTAAGCACCTTGACGATTTACAAGCAGCGGTACTGCGGGGAACTCTACAACGCGAGACATACAAGCACATAGCCAAACACTTTGACTGTTCTGAAAGTAGTGTGAAGCAAGTTGGTTCGCAATTATGGCAGATACTTTCTGAAGAGTTGGGAGAAGATGTTAGTAAAACAAATTTTCGCTCGGCAATGGAGAGATTGCAAGTCTCCTTATTTTCAAATGTTGTACAAGATCACGTTCGAGTTCGTAATATTAATTTTTGTGGAGAAGCTAGATACCCGCTAGATATAACAAACTCACACCCACCTAATCAAGAAACAGCTAACTCAAAACAAACTAAAACTCTACATCAAGATTTAAGCGAAATGCCGGAGTTGGGTGATTTCTTCGATCGCACCCCCGAACTCGACACCCTCACCACCTGGATTCTACAACAACGCAGCCGCCTGATCGCGCTCACCGGCATCAGTGGCATCGGAAAAACATCCCTAGCAGTCCAACTCTTACAGCAAATAAAAGATGAATTTGAATGCGTCATTTGGTGCAGCATCGACGCATCCTACACCCCAGATGAATTTGAACATAAACTAATACAGTTTTTCTCGCATTCAGAAAAACAAGATTTATCCCCAACCAACCAGAAACGCTTACCACTAATTAAGTATTTACAAAACCATCGCTGTTTAGTAGTCTTAGATGACGTTCACAACCTTTTCTGTAGCGGCGAATTGGCAGGAAAATATAAACCAGAGTATGAAGAATATCGCTCCCTATTCAAACAGATAGAAAAACTTTCCCATCAAAGCTGCTTTCTGCTAATCGGTTGGGAACAACCCAGAGAAGTGACTCAATTTAAAAACCCAAATACTCCAATTCGCACTTTACAACTCAAAGGTTTAGACATCGCAGCCGGACGGGAAATTCTCAGAGAGTACGGGTTAGAAGAAATCGACAACAGTGAAGCACTCATTCACCGCTACCAAGGCAACCCCCTATGGTTAAAAAGTGTGGCGAATCTGATTGAAGAGTTGGGAATCAGCGCGACAGAATTATTACTAGATGATACCATATTGTTGCCGGAAGATTTGAAAGATGTTTTACAGCAGCAGTACGATCGCACTTCCGAACTAGAAAAACAAGTTATGTCATTGTTGGCTAGGGAAAACCAGCCAGTCAACCTAGCAAAATTGCTAGAAAAAGGACAAATATCCTCATCAGATTTACTCAACGCGCTCCAATCTTTATCGCGGCGCTGCTTGATAGAAAAAGAAGGAAGTCTTTACACTCTTTCACCTGTATTCAGGCAGTATATCAAAGGGTTGTAACTGAGATGTTGCACCAATATCAATAAAAACCCCGTTTCTATGCTCAATGCGTAAGTCGTATAGCAATCCTAAATGATTCAGATAAATTTGTAGGGGTAGTGCCCCCGTGCCTACCCCCTATCTATCGGGCAACCACGGGGGGATAGCCCCTACAATAATTATGCAAATGATTTAGGATTGCTATATAAAATAGATATAAAATATAAATTGATGCTGCTAGCAATGGAGTCATCCCATGACCGCAACAATTCCTACTCAAACCTTGCCAGAAATCATCTACCCAGACAGCGACGGAAAACCAATGTCTGACAACACCAAACAGTTCCAATTAATTGTAAAAATTCAAGGCGGCATAGATGCTTTATTCAAAGACAACGAAAATGTCTTTGTAGCAGGTGACTTGCTGTGGTATCCCGTCGAAGGAGATAACAAAACACGCCAAGCACCTGATATTATGGTAGCTTTTGGCAGACCAAAAGGCGACAGAGGTTCCTACCAACAGTGGCTTGAAGATAATATTGCGCCGCAAGTTGTCTTTGAAATCATCTCCCCCGGCAACCGACTGGGAGAAATGTTTAAGCTGTTTAAGTTCTACGAGAATTATGGAGTCGAAGAATATTATATCTATGCTCCAGAGGATAATGAGTTAATGGGTTGGGTGCGAAGTGACGGAGAACTCAACTATATTGAATCAATAGAAGGTTGGGTAAGTCCGCGTTTGGAGATACGTTTTGAAACTGCATCGGGAGACTTGGAAATTTATCGTCCCGACGGACTGAAATTTTTGTCTTATGTGGAGTTGTCAAGACAGATGGAACAAGCACAGCAAAAAGCCGATCGCCTATCTGAAAAACTACGAGAAATGGGGATAAATCCAGAGGACATTTTAAGCTGAATTATCTCTACAACGGTTTAATTAAACAGGATTTACGAACTCCGAATCAAGAAACCGGGTTTTTTACCGAATCTGCGCCTACAGCGCGTCTTCTCGTAAAAACCCGGTTTCTGGGCCTCTACTCCCAATAAAGAAACCGGGTTTTTTACCGAATCTGCGCCTACAGCGCGTCTTCTCGTAAAAACCCGGTTTCTGGACTCTCATGGGTAAGTCCTATTCAACCCTGTTAAACTGAAGCCGCCACCTTATCTAAAGGCCGCACTTGACGGAGGAATTCGCGAAGTGCGTCACCTTCCACCACCTCAGTTTCCAACAGTTTCTGCGTAATTGTTTCCAACAATTCCCGATTTGCTTTCAGAATATCCAAAGCTTGCTGATGTGCAGTTTCGACAATTTCCTTCACTTCTTGGTCGATCGCCTCAGCAGTCTGAGCACTTACCGCGCGGCGGGCATTTCCCATACCGTCATTGAGGAACATTGCTTGTTGACCCCGATCGTAAGCTAGAGGCCCCAAAACCTTACTCATCCCGTAAGTCGTCACCATCCGTTCCGCTAAATCAGTCGCCCTTTGCAAGTCATTTGAAGCGCCAGTAGTAATGCTACCAAACACCACTTCCTCAGCCGATCGCCCTCCAAGCAGTGTAGCAATCTGACCGCGCAATTCCGATTCATCCAACAAGAAACGGTCTTCAGTCGGTACTTGCAACGTGTAACCCAATGCTGCCATACCGCGCGGGACGATCGATATTTTGGCCACTTCGCCGCCGCCGGTCAGTGCAGCACCAACCATCGCGTGCCCGACTTCGTGGTAAGCCACAATCTTTTTCTCTTTTTCATTGAGCACCCGGCTTTTCTTTTCCAAGCCAGCTACAACGCGCTCAAACGCCTCAAAAAAGTCTTCCTGCGCCACAGTTAGTCGCTTGTTACGAGCAGCTAACAAAGCAGCTTCATTGACCAAATTTGCCAAATCTGCGCCCGAAAAACCGGGGGTACGAGTGGCGACGGCCTTCAAGTCAATATCCGGGCCCAACTTCACTTTTTGAGAGTGAATGTTCAAAATTTCTTCGCGGCCAGATAAATCCGGGCGATCGACTAAAACTTGGCGATCGAAACGGCCAGGGCGCAACAAAGCAGCATCCAAACTTTCCGGGCGGTTAGTTGCAGCCAGCACAATTACCGTAGTATTGCCCGCCGCAAAACCGTCCATTTCAGTTAATAATTGATTGAGAGTTTGTTCGCGCTCATCATTCCCACCGAAGCTAGCGTTACTGCTGCGGGATTTGCCGATCGCGTCCAATTCATCAATGAAAATAATACAAGGAGCCTGTTTCTTAGCCTGATCGAATAAATCTCTAACTCTTGCAGAACCAACACCTACAAACAGTTCCACAAACTCCGAACCGGAGATGCTAAAAAACGGCACGCCAGCTTCACCAGCCACTGCTTTTGCTAACAGCGTTTTGCCAGTTCCCGGAGGCCCGACTAACAGCACGCCTTTCGGGATTCTCGCGCCAATTGCCGTAAATCTGTCAGGAGTTTTCAGGAATTCAACAACTTCGACTAATTCAGTTTTAGCCTCTTCTACTCCAGCCACATCAGCAAAAGTAATTTTCGCCGATTCGCCTTCTACATAGACCTTAGCTTTGCTTTTGCCCAGCGAGAGCGCGCCCTGCGGCCCGCCACCCTGCCTGTTCATGAAAAATTGAAAAATAGCCACAAAAATCAGCGGCGGAACTACCCAGCTTAAAACACTGCCGATCCAGCCATTTTTAGCTGGCGGAGTTGCCGCAAATTCAACGCCTTTTTCTTGTAAAAGTTTAGGTAATTCCAGGTCAAAAATCGGCGTAGTGGAGATCACTTGACCGGGTTTGTCGCCTTCGCCTTTGAGTTGGTAGCGAATTTCATTTTGACCTACTGAAGCTCTGACTACATCTTGTTCTTGTACTTGATGGACGAACAAGCTGTAAGGCACTTGCGGAATTTGGGGGCCGAACAAATTGGGTAAAAAGATGTTTGCCAGCAAAAACAAACTTGAGAGCAATAACAAAATATTGCTAATTTGGCGAAAACGAGGTGGTTGGGGCTGGTCTTTAATGGCCATTGATAACTGTCATCCTTTGATTTAAAGCAGTTTTATTCATCTATTTTCTCATCAAATACCCACACACTGTTAAGCGGATTTCCTCACTTTATCGGGTGGGTTAACCCGCTAGCACCGATGTGCTATTATTAACAATGTTTTTTTTAACGAACCGCGAAGACGCTAAGGACACGAAGGAAGAGAAGAGAAGAGCGTTATAGTATGTAGGGTGCGCCTCAGAATACCGAATATTTATGCAGCTTCTGGGTTTAACTGAATCATTTCCCAAGTGGTATAAGTGCCGATCGCACCCCAAATCGCGTAAGGCAAAAGTAACAAAGCGGCGGTTTGAGAAATCGGCAAAACAGCCAACGTCAACACAACTCCCAAAATCTCGCCAGCCCCTCCCAAAATCGTCCCTACTTTGAGACTTTTGGCTCTGAGAGTAGCAGGAATATAAGCAACTGTGACAATTTCTAAAAGCAAGTACAAAGCCATCAACAGCCATGTTTTGAGACTACTGGGTTCCTGTTCCCACACGAAAGTAGCGCTGCCGGCCCCGCAAGCAAAAATCACCGTCCAAATTAACGGAATAGCAGGCTCAAAAAACATCCAATCCGGTCTTTGAAGTTTGACGGCCCAGTTAATATCGCGCAGTTTAAAAAACAGAGTACCGAAGGCGACTGAGAAAGTCACACCGCCGATAATCATCCAAGATTCAATCATGATTTTCAACTTTCCAATTGCTCGATCGCTCATTAAGTCGATCGTGTCAAATCAAAGCCGAACTTAGATCCGCCTATAGTAATAACTTTTGTAAAGCCCGATGCAATTATTGCTAACCGCCCGACACATTTTTAGCAAACTCTTCGCGTCCAGACACCAAATTAGCTGGAACCCCGTTAGGGAAATTTTGCGCGATTAAAGCTTGCAACTTTTGAACTCGGTTTTCCGGGTTTGGGTGAGAACTCAAAAACTCCGGCGGCGCTTCGCCCTTCCTAGCGGCACCGAGGATTTGCATCACCTCAACAATACCTCTAGGATCGTAACCAGCTTCGGTCATAAACCGAAAACCGAGCCGATCGCTCTCAAGTTCATCGGATCTACCGTACCGCAAACCGACAACTTGATTGACAGCTTGAGCAATTAATGCTGCCTGCTGCCCGCCCCCGCGATCGTCGCTAGTAGCCACTCCAACCGCCGTTACCAAAGACCTGCCCAACTGCTGTTTTGCCAAGTGTTCCGCACCGTGACGCGCCACAACGTGACCGCTTTCGTGCCCCAGTATAGCGGCCAACTGAGCCTCGGAATTTAGCCGCCCCAGGAGTCCGGCGGTAATGAAAACTTGTCCGCCAGGTAGAGCAAAAGCATTGACAGTTTGGGCATCTCGCAGCAGGTGGAATTCAAACGGATAACCCGCTTGTTTCGCGGCCGAACCGTTGACAACTCGTGCTCCTACTCGATCGAGATACTGCTGAAGACTCTGGCTGGGATAAAGCCCCCCGTGCTGCGCGGCCATTTTATCTCGCGCCTGCAATCCCAAAACTATCTCTTGGCGGGGAGAAAGCTGCACTCGCTGTCTTTCTCCAGTTACCGGATTTTGTACGTCGTTTGTAAAATAGGTGATTGCCCCAAAAAATGCCATTAATAGCCCGATCGCGGCTCGAAATAAAAATTTATTCACAGGCTTTTACCTAAAAAGTTTAGCGATTATAATACTAGGGTGACTACTCTCTCGACATCTGTCTGAAGTATCAAGAAGGGAAAGTTGTTAGAGTTTTTTGATATAATTTGCGAACAAGGCTTTTTTTAACGAACCGCGAAGGCGCGAAGGACACGGAGGAAGAGAAGAAGAGAAGATAAGAAGGTTATAGTTATTAAATTGGTTAAACTGAGATGTTGCACCATTGTCAGCAACAGGCAAGATGCCTGTTCCACAAAGAATAGATTTTCTTGTGGAACAGGCATCTTGCGTCAGCAACAGGCAAGATGCCTGTTCCACAAAGAATAGATTTTCTTGTGGAACAGGCATCTTGCCTGTTCAGAAAAGGCTAATTGAGAATGGTGCAACATATGAGTTAAATCTGTTGAATCAATTACACAATCCGTTGCCGAACTTCCTTCGCAATATGTTTCAAGCTACCCGTCGCCGCCTCGCTATTTGGTATACTGCCGTTACTGCTGTATTGTTACTTGTATTCGCCACTGGTTTCTATTTATACGTCCGCACTACTTTAATCGATCGCATTGACGACACCCTCAATCATGTTGTAGAAGTAATAGAGCGAACTCTCGTTATCGAACCGCTAAATTTCCCTAATAGAGAAGATAAAATTAAGTTACAAGTTAATATTCAAGCGAGTTTTCGAGATAGCACCGATGCAGTAGAAGACGACCACATTGATTTAGAATGGTTCAGTCCTACGGGCGAATTGCTGTGGTCTACATTATCGGAACCGCTGAATATTCCCATTCACGCTAACCGCACCGGCGAAACAGTTTGGATAATTAATAATAAGTTGCAGTCGGATCAAAACTATTCTCTCAGACAAGTAACGCAGCGAGTACAAATCGGCCGCCAAGTTCTGGGATATTTGCGAGTCAGCCATCCTTGGTTTGAAGTGACAAAACCCATCCGCCAATTAATTCTCGATTTGATTTTGGGCGCGAGTTTAACTCTAATTTGCGTTGCAGCTATTGGCTGGCTGCTGTCGGGATTGGCGATGGCACCGATTCGGGAGTCTTACGGGCGTCTCAAACAGTTTACCGCTGATGCTTCTCACGAACTCAGAAATCCGATCGCCACTATTCAAACTAACGTCCAAGTAGCTTTGGCGGAACCGGATATCGAACCGCAGCAGCATCAACAGCTACAAGTTATCGAACGCCTAACGCGGCGTTTGGGGCGCTTGGTTGATGATTTGCTGTTTTTAGCCAGACAAGACAGCGGTATCGTTCAGCAGCAGTGGATTGAGGTTCCCCTCGATGCTTTGCTGATGGAGGTAATTGAAGAACAACAGGCGATCGCCACTACCCAAAATCTCTCTCTTTCTTTGGAAATTGTCGATCTGCCCAACGCTGAGGACAACTTTACACTGTTGGGAGACTGGGATCAACTAGCCCGACTGTTTACCAATATCGTCAGCAACGCCGTGCAGTACACGCCCTCTGGCGGCGAAATTGAAGTAGAATTGCAACTTGCTGCTAAAAACAAAAGAAATTCGCCGATATTAAATCCAGCGCTGCAAATCAAAGTAACAGACACCGGCATCGGGATTTCCGCAGAAGCCCTGCCGCATTTGTTCGATCGATTCTACCGCGTAGATCCCGCCCGAACCCATCGCAGCGCCGCCGGTTCCGGTTTAGGATTAGCAATCGCCAAAGCAATTGTCGAAAATCACCGCGGCCAAATCCGCATTGACAGCCAAGTCGATCGAGGTACCGCCGTTACCGTCACCCTCCCCGCCCACAAATCAGAAGCATCCCACCTCTAAAACTTCCCCTCCTCCTCTGCGCCCTCTGCGCCCTCTGCGGTTAAAAAAAAATCTACCCCTCAAGCCTGATTCTTCTTACCTCGCGCCCAAACCAAGCTATTAAAATTCAATTCCCGCATAGATTAACATGAACTTTGTTGGACAACCTCGATCGAACTTGTGAGGAGTTATTTATGTTTCGCCACAATCTACCGTTTAAAAAAATCAGCTTGCTAGCAGCCACCTGCGGAGGTTTACTCGTTAGTCTCGCAACACTTTCCCAGGCCGGGGGCCCACCGCCCCAACAAGGAAAACCCGTTTCCCAACCTGCAGAGACTCCCGCAGCCACTGAAGAACCCGTCAGCGAACCAACTCCGGCTGCGAGTCCGGGCCTCAGCGGGATGCCCTCTACACCAACAGACGCGCCTGCCCGCTTCCCCATGCCCAGTGCGCGAGTTACGCCTGCCGAAGGCATGATAGTAATTAAACTGGTGAATACCACCAATGCGGTCATCAATTATCAAATCGTAGGCGTCACCCAGCCGCGCACTCTGGGCGAACAATCGGAAATTTTGCTGAAAACCATCCAAGTGCCAATCACCCTCACTTACCAGCGCCCAGACGGCGGATTGCTGCTGGTTCGCCCCCAAGCAACCGCGATGCCGGGAATGTTGCAAGTCAGTTTCGGCGCGACAACTGAGTTGGACGCTGATACAAAATCGCTGCAAATTCAGGAAGATGGCAAGGTAGTTTTGAATTAGTTTAACGGTTGACTGTTGACTGTTGACTGTTGACTGTTGACTGTTGACTGTTGACTGTTGACTGTTGACTGTTGACTGTTGACT
>NZ_JAUBOZ010000114.1:0-23088 GCF_036700475.1 Microcoleus sp. T2B6
TATGCCCTATGCCCTATGCCCTATGCCCTATGCCCTATGCCCTATGCCCGCGAGAGCACCTCATGTTACTGAGAAAGACTATACCAGATTTACCAACACAATTCGCCTAATAATTAAAACCCCCCTTTTTCAAGGGGGGTTAAAAGCCGAAAATCAGCTTGATTCTCCTTACATCGAAGAACCCAAACCGGCATAAGCACCGTAGAAGAAAAGACTCACAATGCTCAGAACACCGAGGCCTGCAACAGTAGCTACCAGCCACAAAGGAATTCTGCCACTTTCACTAAACATAGCCATCACCTCACTAATTTACAGGTAAACAAATTCGATCGAACTATCGAAAGCCAACTCAGACACCAGTTAATTAAAGAAATAACTGGAGAACAAAATACCCAAAACAAAAATCAGCAACAAACCCAAATACAAAGAAGTCCGGTTTAACTCAACAGGCTGCTCGTTGGGATTAGGAACGCGCTCAGGCATTGTAAACTCCTATCGTTGAATAAATTGCATTGCTGCGATCGCGCCCAAAAAGAAAATTGTTGGGACACCTAAAGTATGAACTGCCAACCAGCGCACCGTAAAAATAGGATACGAAATTGGCTCATTATTTGGGGTTCTGCTCGTCATTTTTCCAAATCCTTGTTAAATTACTTGGCGTTAATGAACTGATCTACTTGTTTCTTAGCTTCAAAGCGATCCGAGATAATCGGCACTTCTTCCCGCTGCTGTGTGAAATACTGGTTAGGGCGAGGAGTTCCGAAAGCATCGTAAGCCAAACCCGTTTGCACAAACAGCCATCCAGCAATAAACAAAGCCGGAATGGTGATGCTGTGAATTACCCAATAACGGATACTTGTAATAATGTCCCCAAACGGACGTTCTCCAGTTGTACCAGCCATTTAGAATCCTCCTTTCAACAACAAATTGACAGACAATCTCTCTTACTATTCTACTATCAAGCAGCTTGCGCTGAACCTTGATATTTAAGTAGAGTACCGCTCGCGCCGATCACAAATCCGCGATCGGGGCCCATAAAGACAATCCTGTAAAAATTAGCGGGAACATCTTCAACTTCGCGGTCTTTTAGCCAAGTTTTCCCGCCGTCCAAACTGCACAGCAAATTGCCGCCGCCGCCGGCTACCCAAACTTCATTATCAGTCCGGTAAGCCATGTCCAGCAAACCCCAACTCGCCTTGCGATCGGGAAAAAACGGTTTTCCCCAACCTTCAGGATTGGACGGGTCGCTAAACTGAATCTGACCGCCGCGGGCGAGCATCCACAAACGCCCGTCCTTGGTAAAGCCCATATTTTGCAGGCGGCGAGAACTATTGCGGTTGTGAGGTTCCCAAGCTTCTTGTCCTGGTTTCCACACCGAGTAGAAATTGCCCTTCGAGGAAACCGCAACATACTGCCCGTCTTCAGAACGGTTGATATTGCGAACTACCCCAAAAGAATCCTGCACGACAGCTTTCCAATTTTTGCCGCCGTCGGAAGTGCGGTAAATCGCCCCGACATCGGTCGTCATCTCGGCGGAATTCGGGCCCAAAGCCGCGATCGTACTCGGAGAACCGGGCAACTGAGAGCTCAAAGCAATCCGCGTCCAAGACTTGCCCTCATCGTTCGTGTGGAGCAAAACAGAAGGCTGGCCGACAATCCAGCCTTCGGAACCAGAAAAACTCACCGACGCAAAACGCGACCTCGGATCGTCGATATCCAGTGCTATGGACTTCCAGCTAGTACCGCCGTCGAGCGTTTCGAGCAGAGTCGCCTCAGAACCCACAACCCAGCCGTGCTGAGGATTGCCCGTAAAGGCAATATCCTGCAAATTAGCTTCCGTCGGCAAGGAAATCACTTGCCAGGGGTTGTAACTCACAGAACCGATGGTGCTGCAACTCGTACAGATGAGCGCAGCGGCCAATAACATTACAATTCGTTGCCAAAATCTCACAATCGTTTTACTGCAAACCATACATACTAAGTAACAACAAGAAACCAACGACCAAGCCGCCAAAAATCAGCAAACTTTTCTGACCTTCGGTCATGCCGTTGACACCGACACCGTAGCGCTGATTTGCCTTAAATCCCGATACCCCTTCCATCTGACCGAGATTTTGAAACATCGATTTGCGCGCCCCGCAAACGGGACACACCCAAGTCGGGGTCACATCTGTAAAAGCAGTGCCAGGGGCAATTGCATTTTTAGGATCGCCTTTTTTAGGATTGTAGACGTAGCCGCAGGCTCGGCACTCGTGCCGATCGAGGGTATTAGTCTCCGTGGCTCGATCGCTCATAAAATCTCTAGGAGTGTGGAAACCGCGTACCTTGATGGTCACGTATGAAACAGGACGCTGAATAAATTCAGAGTCCCCGAAAGGGGTTGGATAAGTAGAGGAGTAGTGCTTATCCATTTCCCTGTATGCCGGGAAGCGCCTTGCTACTCCAGTAATGTGAGCTTCGCCAATGTTATCGGTCGGTAATTTCCCAGAGACACTTCCTTAACCCCTTACAGATGTTTAATCCCTAGGTTACAGAGCAAGGAACTAGCTACGGATTCCTTGGTGTGAACTTGAACTCTTGCCGATAACGTAGCCCCGAAAGGGGACTGAGGCTGATCAACTTGGGGCTTCAGTTTTTATGCCCGAAGCCCGCGACTTGCCGTCGGGGGTAGTTGACAGCTCAAAAAGAGTAGGTAAGCTAATCTTAAAATATACATTAAAAATTATTGCAGAAGATGGAGGATTAATCTCAACTAACTCGTAATTTTAGCTACCCACAATCTATATAATGTAAAGACAAGTTACAGAACCCTTTCACCTAGGCAGTAATTATTCACCGTGTTTGCACTCAGCGGCTACGAGTATTTCTTAGGCTTCCTGTTAATTTCCAGCCTAGTCCCTATCCTCGCCCTCACGGCGTCTAAGGTACTGCGGCCCAAAAGTCGTCCCTACGACCGCCGCACTACCTACGAATCCGGCGTCGAGCCGATCGGCGGAGCCTGGATTCAGTTCAACATCCGATATTATATGTTCGCCCTGGTCTTCGTCATCTTCGACGTAGAGACCGTCTTCCTCTATCCTTGGGCGGTTGCTTTCAACCAGCTAGGACTGTTGGCTTTCATCGAAGCCTTGTTTTTTATCACGATCCTCGTTATTGCTCTTGTCTATGCATGGCGCAAAGGAGCCTTGGAATGGTCTTAAGTTCTGACAAATCACAAAAACCTCTAATTGTCAACCCCGCTATTCGCCCGGAAGTCACATCCCAACTCTCAGAGAACGTCATCCTGACAACAGTGGATGACCTCTACAATTGGGCGAGACTTTCGAGCCTGTGGCCGCTGCTTTTCGGCACAGCCTGCTGCTTCATCGAATTTGCAGCTTTGATCGGATCGCGCTTTGACTTCGACAGATTCGGCTTAGTACCGCGATCGAGCCCCCGGCAAGCCGACTTGATCATCACCGCCGGTACAATTACCATGAAGTACGCCCCCATCTTAGTGCGGCTGTACGAACAAATGCCGGAACCCAAATACGTCATCGCAATGGGCGCTTGCACCATCACCGGCGGAATGTTCAGCGTAGACTCCCCCACAGCAGTCAGAGGCGTTGACAAACTGATTCCCGTAGACGTGTACATCCCCGGCTGTCCCCCCCGCCCAGAAGCGATTATTGACGCAATTATCAAACTGCGGAAAAAAATCGCCAACGATTCTATGCAAGAACGGGCCAATTTGCTGCCAACCCACCGCTACTACACCAGACCCCACAAAATGAAAGTAGTAGACGACATCTTGGATGGCAAATATTTGTCAATTCCCGGCCGGATGGCGCCGCCGAAAGAATTGACGGAAGCGATGGGAATGCCAGTACCGCCGGCCCTGCTTGCAGGACAAAAACAGGAGGTAAACCGTGGCTGAGACAGAAACCTCAATTGTTGAAGCCGGGAAGGTTTCCCAGTGGTTGACTCAGAATGGCTTTGAACACGAAGCTTTAGCGGCCGATAATTTGGGCGTGGAGATATTAAAGGTCGATCGAGACTTCTTAATTCCAATGTCAACAGCACTGTATGCCTACGGGTTTAATTATATGCAGTGCCAGTGCGCCTACGACCAAGGGCCGGGAGAAGATTTAGTCAGCGTTTACCACTTGGCTAAGCTGACAGATAATGCTTCCCATCCCGAAGAAGTCCGCGTCAAAGTATTCATACCCCGCGAAGATCCCAGAGTGCCATCTGTCTACTGGATTTGGAAAGCAGCCGACTTTCAAGAGCGGGAATCCTACGATATGTACGGCATTGTCTACGAAGGACATCCGAATCTGAAACGGATTTTGATGAACGAAGATTGGGTAGGCTGGCCGCTGCGGAAAGATTACATTTCCCCTGATTTCTACGAATTGCAAGACGCTTATTAAGGGAGTTTTGAGTTTTTAGATCAAAATACAGTTGGTCGTTTTGCACCCACTTCTTTGAGGAGTGGGTGCAATTTTTTTGCTCCTTTCTGGAAAACCCTCGATTGCACGGTATTTCTAAAAAGGCACTCGCCCAAGACAAAACTATTTTAAATTGATGCCGGAAAACCCTGAGTAGATTTGTAAAAATGATTAATATTTGAGATTCATTGAACACTAAGGAGTTAAAAATGCTAACCAAACCGACAACTCCACTCAGTAAAAGAGAACCCGACGGATTCCTCAAAATCAGTCTAAATCTCACAATGGGAATTGGAATTACTACCTTTATTGCAGCCTTAACTTTAATCGCTGTTCATTTTTATGACTCAAAATCACAATACCGAGACACTTTAAATTTTGCGGTAACTACATTAGCTACTGCCGCAGGAATATCTAGTGCCGTATATGCTTTGCGGGGAATCGAAATCAATTTAGAGGACAAAAAAATCGATCGAACCTTACGTTACATACAAATATGGAACGATCCTAGCTATTTTAGTGTTCGACAAATTGCCGCAAAAATTCATAAAGATCTCAAACCGCTAGATGAGACCAAAAGTAATGAGTACATGAATCAGATATATGCAGATGCAGAGAAAAAGCAGGAAATAGTCAATATTCTTAATTTTTTAGAAGAAATGTCTATGTGTGTCCATTTCGGTCTCGTTGACGAAAAATGTTTGAAAGAGTTTTATCGATATATAGTTTGTACTTATTGCGATACCTTCACGCTCTTTGTTCACCGATCGCGAAGAGACAAACAGAGCCCGAGGCTTTACATCCACTTAACAGATCTATGTGAGCAATGGAGACATTAATTACCCGACTTTTTATTGTTTGTAAAAGGTTTTACCGAGCGGATTCAGGATCGAACTGAGTCAAATGAAGAAAACAATCTGGAAATATTTCCGGATTGTTTCTCGACAAAGGGAATAGTCAATTAAATGAAGTGTAAACTGAGCCATAAAAAGGTGCATCAGTCTCATTGAAGGTCTTTACTACTCTGGAGACAAGGACGTAGTTGTGCTTTTTGTGTTGTAATAAAAGGAGAAATGATGAAACGATTTACTTGTTACTCAATCGACTTACTTTTTGAAGGTGATACAGGCTTCTAAAACCTGTTGGCTTTTGTCTGTCATTAATGATTATTAGTGTAGCAGATGCGATAGAAAGTCACCTATCTTGAAAATCGCATCCAACCGTGACAATTGTCACGAAAGCTAACATTTTCATACTCGACAGAACCGCTAATTTTTGCAGAGAGTGAGGGGCAACTCACTTTCTGCACTTGACTTTTACCTAATTCCCTAGAACTCATCAGCCTAATTTCCATCTAGAGAGTTAGGTTGATGAGTATCTCCGTATTTCTCCACCCTCACACATCCAAGTTTATAGATCTCCCTCAAAATATGAAGGCGATCCCATTTGTTGATTCTCAGCATTACTTAACAGCGTAATCGACAAGCCCGATGCCACTCGCTCGTTATCTTTTTTGTTAAAGTCCTTCATTTTCTGCTTTCTCCAAAATGTAGATGGATCGGAAAACCTAGCTTGAGAACGGGGCAAAATGCTTCGAGCGCAGTACATTTTGTTTGGAAAATCATAGAAGCCTCTCAATAATCTGAGATTGAGCCACATCCTGAACCATTCCAAGTCAAATAAATCTGCAAAACACCAAACTTACATTGCAACACGCTAAAAATTATCGTTTGGCCCGACTTCAGCTAAGTTATGATGCGTCATCGACTAGCTTAAACATGGAGAAATCCCGATCGAGTTGGCGACCAATCATAGACTTAACTCCGTTTTAAGGGTTTAGGCAATCATACGCAATTAAAAAAATGATAGTCCAAAAAACCTCTCTATGTCAACTTTTTTTGTTAACGAGTTTTAGAGAAGTCTTTGGATTATACAAGACTGAGCTCATTGAGCTATCAGCCTATGATTTGTCGCATTTACCAATATAAAACAAATCGCAATAAACGTCAAGCTTGTCGATGATATACGGCATCAACTTTAACGAGCCTCATCTCCGCTCGTTAGTGATATCGATCGCTTGAAGAGCAGATTGAAATCCTTTCCGGTATCCAGAATAAACTGTGTACCGATAATTAACATCAGTTATTTTACTGAAAAAAGCAAACTCGATATTTCAGAACCTAGTTAACTCTACTATTTAACTTCCAAGCACAGCCTGGGAACCCATGTTCAGAGGCTCTGCCTCGCTTGCTTTAGAAAACAGGAGGCTCTCGGATCTACTCTGTTTCAGTCTCCTCGCGGGGAAAAGGTAGTATGTCGCGAAACTTTAATTTCCAGAAAGTCAGCCTGCATCACAAATTTCAAGATAAACTGAGGGCTGCTTATTAGTATCAGCTTTTCTATGCTCATTCCAAATGCAAAGAATGCAGTTGTTGATATTCGTAAACTTCGTGACTACTGCCTCAATCCAGAACACGACGATGGCAAACACAAAGCGCGGCTTTTTTCGTCAATTCTTGGCATGACACCTGACAATGCTGAGGAATTGCGCCAAAATTTGGTTGAAGTTATTCAAACTCACGAAGTTCAGTTAGGGAGGCGGGATGGGTTCGGGCAACGCTACATCCTAGATTTCACGATTGAATGGCAAAATAGAAGTGCAACCCTTCCGAGTGGCTGGATTATTGAGCATGATTCCGAGATTCCGAGATTAACAACCTGCTATCCTCTGTAATGTCTGGAGGTAATAAAAGTGGCAAAGAATACAATTAAATTACTCGATGTCGTTGCCTTGACAGTTGATGTTCCTGAATACAATCTCTGGCGCGGACAAGTAGGGACAGTGGTGGAACTGTTGGCTGATGGTGCAGCGTTTGAGGTTGAATTTAGCGATCGCAACGGACGCACTTATGAATCTGTTGGGCTGTATCCAGAGCAAATCATGGTGTTGTATTTTGAGCCAGCATCACCTGATATCAAACCAGAAATGGTTACAACATAAGTCGCACAATAACTTGTGGACTTTATAAAAAATGGAAATTTGTAACCGCTGATGCACGCAGATAAACGCAGATAGATAGAGATATAATTTATATTATCGGTATTTCTGAAAACCTATGACTCAAGCTTTACCCAAACTCGTAAACTTCGAGGAATTTGTGGAGTGGCTGCCTGAAAATTCGGCGGTACGCTACGAACTGCATAATGGAGATATTGTTGAGATGGCACAACCAGTAGGCGAACATGAGGAAGTTAAAGGCTTTCTTACAATCAAAGTTTCCGTTGCAATCGATCGTCTGGGGTTGCCATACAGTATCCCCAACCAAGCGATAGTTAGACCTCCTGAAAAAGATTCTGGGTATTTCCCCGATGTGTTGGTGCTAAATCGTGCAAATCTGGTAAATGAGACATTGTGGCAAAAACAATCTATCCTCAGTTGGGGTGCATCGATACCGTTGGTAATTGAGGTTGTGTCAAGTAATTGGCGCGATGATTACTATTTGAAATATGCTGATTATGAGGAGATGGGTATCCCTGAATATTGGATTGTGGATTATGCTGCGTTGGGTGGACGCAATTTTATTGGCAATCCCAAACAACCGACAATTTCTGTCTGTAACTTGGTTGATGGTGAATATCAAGTCCTCAAGTTTCGAGAGAACGATCGCATTGTGTCGCAAACTTTTCCCGATTTGAACCTCACAGCAAATCAGATTTTTCAAGCTGGTTTAGTGTAAGCGGATCTCTCGTAAATTTGGATTTTTTAACCGCTGATGCACGCAGATAAACGCAGATGAGTACACAGGAATTACTTATAAAAAGCAAAGAAACCGGGTTTTTGACCTCGCAAAAAAACCCGGTTTCTGACTACTCGTGCGTCAGCCTTATAAACGTAAAATATCGTTTATAAGGCTGAATGATTAAACCACAGAGAACACAGAGGACACAGAGTCAGAGATTGAGAGAGATGAATAATTTCGATGCCAATGGATTTGAGATCGGAACATTTGTCATAGCAATCCGCGATAGCGAATAAACACCAACAGCACCGCCCACGATCCTAATGCGACTTTGACTGCAACCAGGATATTGAGCAAGGGGAGAATGCCACCGCTGAAAAGTGTGCCTAACTCTCCGTGCGGTAACTCATATCCTGACAGAGTGATAACGGACAATACAATGAAAACAAGTACCGAAACTTTCTCCAAAGTCGCGGCGTGCCAGCGCTGGTAGATTTCTTGCATCCACTGCGGTGATGAGGTAATCGCCACCAAGCCGATCGCAGTTCCCCCCGCTACACCCGCTGCAAAACCACCGCCTGGACTTAAATGCCCGCGAATTGCTAGTTCGACACCCACCAACGCGGCAATCGTCGCTCCCAATCGCGCCAAAATAATCGATGGTTGATCGGTAAACTGATATATGGCGCAGGACGGCTGTTCATTGGCTAGCATAAAACTTGCACCCAAGATGGCGATCGTAAATACTACGACTTCAAAGATCGTGTCGTACAGCCGATTTCGCAAAATGATACCGGAAACCGCATTGGATACTCCACTATCTTGAACAACTAATTCGACGATCGAACTTTGCTGCGATAACTCCATTGTGGGATTGGCGATTAGCAGCATTTTGATAAACAGCGCTATCCCTGATAAAAAGTAAACCCACTTCATCAATGTTTGTCCTCTGCGTCTGGTGTATTTACATAGGTTAGGGTTGTCCCTGGTGATGAAAGTTCGGTTTGCATGATGTCGTAGACACGCCGAACTCTGATTGCGGTGTTATAAAGTTGCGCTTCGCCGCTGTGTTCCAATTGGCTTTGTGGCGCACAAGCTGCATGAACTTCTTTTTCCCTCAGCGCCCGCTGCAATGCCTGTGCACTCGCATAGGGAACGAGTTCCAGGCGCATATGGCGTTTCTCAAAAACTGTGCGGATGTCATCTATCAGTTGCTTAAAATGACCTGCGGTTTTGTCGTTTGGTATAGCATCGCCCTCTGTCCCCTCTTCGATTACACCCAGACGCAGCACGAAGGATGAACGCACCGTCACTGCATAAAGTGTAATCGCGAGTAGAGTACCCATCAAGGCTTCGGTCAAGCCCACATCCCCCGCGCCTAAAATTGTATACACCAAGGCGGCGATCGCTCCCAATACCCCCCGCAGCAGCAATGCGTGGTATGGATTGACCTGAAATACCACCATACCAGCAGCTAAGGGTAGCAGAGCGACGAGGACATAAATGTAGCTATTATCGTTCATAGTCAGTCCCTGTTTTGGAACAATAGGCCAACACATATCCCAGCATTGTGTTCCAGGTTGCTAAGCAAATGAGCGCCAGAATCAGCAGGGGCCATTTACTGGGTATTTGCAGCAGCAATCCGACGACTATCGCGATCGAACCCAGCGTATCTGCTACCGAAAGACTGTGCAGTTTATATAAAACCGATCGCTTCCCAAGTAGGTAAGAAGTACCCCAAAACCAGAAAAAAATCCCTATACCGATGCAGGTATAGCTCAATACATCTATTACGATCATGCTTCACTGATACGTTTGATTATTTGTGCCAACAACATCAATCCAGCATTACCCACACTGAGGATAATCGCCGCCACCACACCGATCATCCAATCATCGCGCCAGACGGATATGACGAGAGCGATGATTGCCGCCTTGGTCGAAATACTGGCAAAAGCCAACATTGTCTGCCAGATATCATGATCTTTCCATACCTCGTACATGGGTATGAGCAGAGCCAGAATCATGGCAATTAGAATCAAGTTGTTCAAGTTGTTCAATTGTGTGCACTCCTGCTTTTTTCTTACTTAATATCGGGGCGGGCTCGCGTGCCCAACCCCCTACACCCCACAAGAAACTCTTGAGAATAGTGCAACTTAATAGACCTCTGCCATCATTGTGGAACAGGCATCCTGCCTGTTCTTGACGGGCTGTTTCGCGGGTGGGGGCGGGTTTATTTAACCTGTCTGCAATCTTTAAAGCTATTGGTGAACCCGCCCCTACAGATTCTTGAGAATGATCCAATATCGAGCGTGTAAATAAACTCGGGTATGTCACAAAATGTAAAGTATCGTAACCCCTGCGATAGAGCACTTTTACTAACTGCGGACATACTTACGTATTTTATCGCCTATCTACTTATTTATTTCTCCCTTCTCTGCGTTCTCTGCGTTCTCTGCGGTTAAATAATTCCGAAAAAACTTCAGCTAATTACTCGAAGTCCGCCGCACTCGGTGTACTTCGTAAAAACCCTCTTCGTGATATTTCACGACAATCGTCTTAGGAGTAAAAGTGATCAGGAATACATCTAAGAATATCAGCAAGGGCGATCGATGATTTGGCACTTTTTCCATGATCACATCTTCGTGTCTATGGGGGCGGAAGATGAGTTCAAAAGCTTCCAGATAAGCTATCGGAATCGCCATCAAGATTTTACCGAACACCCCCAACCATTCTCTCAAAGGTTCCGGGGGTGAGTAGCTGCGCGGCAACAGGAAAGCAATGATGAAGCCGATCGCAATATTTGCCAAACTAAAATCGGCTGTGAGTAGAAACCAGATCGTCAGTCTTAATATTAGCTGTCCAATCATGTTGAGAATGCCATCCAGAATAGTAGGAGCGAAATCAAGCTCATAAAACCGACCAAATGCTCGAATTGTTCAAGCATACGTGGCAGTTTGATTGCCGTGCGTTGAAAAATTAGAAAATAGGCTGACCAACCAACGCCGATGATGGCGATCGCCTTAAGCATATTTTCCAGCGTATAAGCCTGAAGATCAAAAGCATTGGCTCCAATCAGCCCAGCTAGCAATAGCAAAACCGCTGGCCAAAAACCGGGTTTGACTACTGTTTGTCCGCCACGAGGTAGAAAGATGAATTTAGCAAAAGAGATTGCTGTTCCGACTGCTGCGACATTCATCCCGATCGTTTGCCAGGAGCCCAAATTCTTCACCGTTAACGTTTTTGCCCCAAAGCCAACCAACATGGGAAAGCCAGAGATTGATAAGCTAGCTATGACTAAGGCAATCCAGATCTTGGTATCGATCGGCTTCTGTTTCAATTCTTTCAGATTACGACTCGGTAACGATCCTGCAATCAGAAACAGCGACGATTTGACCAAACCGTGGGCCAGCGCATAAAACCCACCCACCGACGGTGCAGCGAGGATAAAGCCCAACTGCGAAACCGTGTGAAAAGCCAACATCCGTTTGGTATCTTTTTCTAAAACCGCATAGAACACGCCCAGCAGCGCCGTCCCGACGCCAAAGATTTGGACGATGGGTGCCACCTCCTCCACCATCAGGGCACAGCGCACGAGGGGATATACCCCCGCTTTGACCACAATCCCTGACAGCAAAGCCGACACAGGCGTTTCTGCTTCCGAGTGAGTTAACGGTAGCCATAACCCCGATACAAACACACCTCCCTTAACCAAGAGTCCCATAAAGATCAGAGCGATCGCTTCCGGGGGTGCTGCGCCCAAGCCTGCAAAACTAAACGAATGACTTGCCTTATAAACCAGCACGGCACCGACTAGATAAAACAGCATTGCCGTGTTGCTAATAAATAGATAGCGCAAAGCTACCCAAATCGATCGATCGGTGCGAGGATAGGCAATCAAGAGAAACGCCGCAATGCCACTTACCTCTAACCCCACATATAAACTGATAAAGTCAGTAGAGGCAAAGGCCGCATTCAGGCTGCCGTGTACCATCAGAATCTGTGCATAAAAAAATGCCGTCTTATCTGTGGGCCAACAGTAGATAATCACCGCTGCTGTGACTAAGGCATTGGTTAAGATGAAATACCCGCTCAAGCGATCGACTAACAACGTGACACTGAAATTATCCAGTAACTCCAGCGTCACCGCTGACGGCATAACAAAAAGCTGGAACGCATAGGCAGCGGACGCGATCGCTCCGAATATTGCGAGATACTTGTCAAACTTCGGAATCAAATAAATAGTAAACCCGACAAAAAACGGGAGTCCAATCCAGGCTAGCGTCAGGGTATTCATGGGGTATTATTCATCTCGATTTCGTTACTTTCTAATGTCGGATTATCTCGTGCCAGCTTCATCACACTGACCAGCATTAAAGCCTGAATTGAAAAGCCGATCACGATCGCCGTTAAGATCACCGCTTGGGGAACCGGATCGGCGTAAGCGACAACATTTTTCCCCTTTGAAATAATTGGTGTCAGCAAGCCTTCTCGCGATGCCACCACCACGTAATAGGCGATAACCCCTGTACTCATGACATCCATACAGACGATTTTCATGAGCAGGTTCTTTTTAAAGATGATACCAAAAAATCCGCAAAATACTGTTGCCAATACCAATGCTTCTAACATGGAAATTGCGTGTTGGATAAGGGGTTTTTGTTATTATATTTGAATTAGCGTATATTATTTCTAATTGGACTTAGACATTTTCTAGCCCCTAAAAGGTCTGAAAAGCTGTCTAGGTAAGGGAAAGAGTTTTATGCCCCGTCAGAGCTGAAACCCTTGTCAGTGCTGGAGCTATCCCAATTCAAGCTCAAACCGTTTACCTGTCTTGGTTTGCAGCCATTTCTGACCGGATTTTTGTCTAAGTCCCGTTAGCGAATCTGTGGCCGACAACGAAGTCCGATCGTCCATCTTTCCCCGGTTTCTGACCACTCGTTCCTCCAGGAGTGTTCAATTTAACTGGGGCGAACTTCAGTAACTTCAATCATTCCGCAAGGCGGCGATCGGATCTAAGCGAGCCGCATTCCGAGCCGGTAGCACTCCAGCTAATAAGCCTACAGTAAAAGATAGCCCAAAACCTGCCGCGATCGACCATACAGAAACCACAAACGGAAATTTGAACGCTGTCGAGGCCCCAAAGGCGATCGCAACTCCCAACCCAATACCCGCCGTTCCCCCCACCGTGGAAACTAAAATAGATTCCGCCATAAATTGAATGAGAATTGCTGCATTAGTAGCGCCTACCGCTTTGCGAATCCCGATTTCCTTAGTGCGTTCCACAACAGACACCAACATAATATTAGCAATACCGATGCCGCCAACCACCAAAGAAATTCCGGCGATCGCACCCACCATAACCGTAAATAAACCTATCACATTGCTGAAAGTATTAACTATCTCAGCTTGATTTACAACTCGAAAATCATCCGGTTGTGGCGGATAAATATTGTGGCGCAAGCGCATGATATTTTCAACTTGAAATTGAGCATCCGCCAACTCCGATTCGTCGGCAGTTTCCAACCAAAAACCCGATATTGCAATCCCCGCTAAAGAATTTCTCCCCACAATCCGCGAAGACATATTTTTGAGAGGAATATACACTCGATCGTCCTGATCGGTTCCCCCTACAGACCCCTTGCTTTCCATCACCCCAATGACCTTGTAGCGGTTTCCCTGAATGCGAATATCAGAGGATAGCGCATTAACTCCGGCTCCAAAAAGTTCGTCCCGCACCTTAGAACCGAGGACAACTACTGGCTCAGCAGCATTCAATTCATCCTCGTTAAAAAACCGTCCTTCTTGGGGTTGAATGTTCTTCACATCGGGATAATTTAAATCCGTTCCCAAAATCGAAGTAAATGAATTTTGTCCGCCGTAAACCACTTGCACTTGGCGCTGCAAATAAGCCGAAATCGCCTTAACAGCAGGAGCTTGTTTGCCGATCGCCCTAGCGTCATCCCAAGTAAGAGTAGTAGCAGAACCGCTTCCCTGACTGACACCACCCGATCGCGAAGCGCCGGATAAAACCAACAGCACATTTGTACCCAAAGCCTTTAACTGTTCTTCAGTTGATTTTTGTACACCCTGTCCCACCGAAGTAATAGCAATTACCGAAGATATCCCAATAATTACGCCCAGCATAGTTAAACTGGTACGCAATTTGTTATTCCAAAGCGCCTCTGTCGCCATGAACGCGATTTGAACGTTAGAGATTTTGTTGGTGGGGGGACGAGTCTGTAATTTCATGTTATTAGTGATTAGTTATTTGTTATTTGGTGGCAACTTCTAAGGATTCTGCCTAAATTGACCCCTAATTTATCACCTGACGATGCAACCGGAAACGATAGGATTTGTGGCACGACCCGCCGGGGGTTGAAACCCCCGTCTCATAGCTAAAGTCGGTTGAAACCGACTGAAAATTCGTCTAAAATCGATGTACATCAACTAACTCTTCAGTCCTCTGAAAGAGGACTTTCGCTATGAGACAGGGATTTCAATCCCTGGCGGACTCTGCGACGAACCAACTAGCCCCTACTGCGCGGACTGACTACTAACGCAAGCGTGTTCCCCCACCCGGTTGCAAACCCGGAATCCCGCCCGACGAGGGATTTTGAGATCTAGGCCGCAATCCGGGGGGGAAACTCATCAGCACTTTTTCATTTCCTTTCAAACCCGATCGCACTTCCGTCTTGTCATCCACCGTGATACCCGTCTTAATCGGCATAAAAGCAGGTTTGCCATCTTCTCCACCGGGAACATAAACCCCCGTTTCCCTTTGCTGGCGGACAATTGCCGCAGTCGGAACTACCAAAACATTTTTGAGTTCACCAGCCTTAAACTCAACATTCACATTCATGCCCGATCGCAGCATTTGTTTATCATCATTAATAATTGCCGCTTTTACCTCAAAACTTGTCACATTTTGCTGGACGATCGACTGAGGCGAAATTTGAGTGATTTTACCTGTAAAAGTCTTTCCCGCAAAAGCATCGGCTTGAATAGATGCAGCCTGGCCCATCTGAATCTGAGAAATATTAGTTTCTGCTACGTTTGCTACTAATTGATTTTTTGAAGCTAAAGACAAAATCGAAGAAGAAGTCGCCGAAGAAACCGCACTACCTGCCGTAGTGGGAGTCACAAAAGCGCCCGGATCGGCGTACTTGCGGGTAACAGTGCCGGTGAAAGGAGCCCGTAACACAGTGTCGTCGATCAGCGCTTGAACGCTTTGCAGGCTGCCTCTAGCGGCGAGAACTTGGGCGCGGGCTTGGGCGATGTCTTCGGGGCGAGAACCAGCTTCTAGCAGCGCCAAAGCTTGCTGTTTTTGCTCCACTGCAGCCCGCCCCGCAGCGATGTCTTCCGGGCGTGCGCCCGATCGCGCCAGGGCCAAAGCTTGCCGTTTTTGCTCCACAGCAGCCCGCCCCGCAGCGATGTCTTCCGGCCGTGCGCCCGATCGCGCCAGGGTCAAAGCTTGCCGTTTTTGCTCCACAGCAGCCCGCGCAGAAGCGATTTCTTCAGGGCGAGCACCCGCTTGCAGCAAAGCTACAGCTTGTTCGGCTTGCCTGACTTGCGTTTGAGCTCGATCGCGCGCGGTGCGGGAGTTGTTGACAACTTGCAAAGCAAGGGCTCCGGCATTATAGAGTTCCTGATTTCTCTGAAAGTCTTCCTCTGCTTGGTTTTTGGCGTATTCGGCATCTCTGAGTTTGGCGATCGCTTGGGCGATGTCTTCAGCCCGATTGCCCTTTAGCAATTTTTGTAAATTAGCCTGTTGTTCAGCTAGTTGTGCCTCGGCTACGGCAATATCTTGGGTTCGATTGCCGTTGAGCAATTTTTGCAAAGTTGCCTGTTGTTCTGCTACTTGTGCCTCAGCTACAGCAATGTCTTGGCTTCGATTACCGTTGAGCAATTTTTCCAGACTTGCCTGTTGTTCTGCTAACACTGCCTTAGCCACAGCAATGTCCTGCGATCGAGTGCCGTTGAGCAATTTTTGCAGGTTTGCTTCCGCGGCTGCGAGTTGTCCGCGAGTTTGGGTAAGTTGCCCTTGGAGGTTGGAGTCGTCCATGTAGGCGAGAATCTGCCCTTTTTCAACTTTATCTCCTTCCTTGACAAGCAAACTTTTGAGCATTCCTGAAGTTTTGGGGCTGACGTTAACGGAACGTTCGGGCACAATTGTGCCGTTTGCCGAAATTGTAATCGGCAGGTTCACCCTTTCTACAGCAACGGTTTTTTCCTTGCGCCTGGTTTCGCGGCTGGATTTGACTGTGAGTTGGCTGTAAGCTGTGTAGCCTACTCCTGCCAGCAGGGAAGCGGCAAGCAGCCCGCTAACCCACGGAGTCAGCTCTTTTTTAATCTGAAAGTGCTTTACGAAGTACATATCAATTAGACCTGATGGGTCTGTCTTGAATTTAGACCGATCGGGAACACAAAAGGTTCAATTGAAGTCTGATTATGTTTTTTCGGTTGTAGCGCAGGTATCTTCGGATAATTTTGAAGAATTAAGTACATCAGCTACCATTAATGAGGCTGCACTACTGGTTCAAGAAGGTTGATTAACAGTAAGACTTTTTCTGACATTTGCTAACAATCACTTACATTGGCCTTCTGGTCTTCATGTCATATAGAATGAATTTAGCCACTCAGATGTAGGTGAAAAACCTTGGTAGTACGCAACCGCTATATAAATAAGTTGCCTCTACATTATCAAAGCAAATAATCAGATTGGCGTGGGGCTGTAAGCGATAACCAAGCTGAAGGCAAGAATATAAGTGCTTGTAGAAAATTCTACGGGCATCGGTTGATACGCCTTGGTTGAGCTCATATCTCAACTTATGTATTTGTTAGCAAATGTTAGCAAAAAAGTATCGGTTGAGGCACAGTAAAGTATTTGCTTACTTTTGCTAATGTATGCTACTATTGGCTACAGGGCTTATGTACCACTCAGACTCATCAGTCGAATTTCTGGGCTTGCATCCACACACCCTAAGAAGATATGCAGACTCCGGGAAAATCAAAAGCATCAAAAATGAAGCAGGGCAAAGACTCTACGATGTCGAGTCCTACCAGCGCGGTGCAGCTAGAACTACCGTTGTTTGCTACTGTCGCGTCAGTTCACCCAAGCAGCGAGACGACCTCGCTCGACAAGTTGACGACCTGCGACAGCAATACCCCGACGCCGAAATCATCCAAGATATCGGGTCGGGACTCAACTTTAAGCGAAAAGGACTGCAAGCCTTACTGGTCAGATTTATGCGCGGCGAACAGCTCACGATTGTTGTTGCCTGTCGCGACAGATTGTGCAGGTTCGGATTTGAACTATTCGAGTTCATGGCCGGGCAAAACGGTGGACAAATCGTGGTTCTTGACCGAACTGTTCACTGCCCGGAAACCGAACTCACAAGCGATATTCTCGCCATCCTTCACGTCTTCAGTTGCAGAATGCACTCCCGGCGAAGTTACAGCAAGAAGATCAAGGAAGATCCGTCTATTCCTAAATCCTGAACAAAAAGCTTTAATCAAGCAGTGGTTTGGAGTGAGTCGTTTTGTCTACAACACGACCATCAAATACCTCCAAGAACCAGGCACAAAAGCTAACTGGATGACGCTCAAAACTGGAATACTTAACAGTTTGCCAGAATGGGCAAAACCTGTACCTTTCCAGATCAAATCGATTGCCATCAAAGATGCTTGCTCAGCAGTTAAGGCGGCTAAGCAGGGTTTCAAAAAAGATGGCCAACTCCGCAAATGCAAATTTCGCAGTAGAAAAGACACAAAACAGTCTATCTATGTGCCAAAAGCATCTATAAAAGACTGCGGTGTCTACCATTCCATTTTAGGTAAGTGTCAGTTAACAGAATCTTTGCCTGAAAATTTTAGTGATGGAAGGTTGACTCTCGCTTACGGGGAATACTACCTAGTTGTTTCTGAAGAAGTGCAACAAACCAAGACCGATAAACAAGGTCGGCTAGTTGCCTTAGACCCCGGTGTCCGCACGTTCATGACGTTTTTCTCTGAAGATTCCTATGGCTGGCTCGGCAATGATTCTAATTTGTACATCCAGAAATTGTGTTTTCGGTTAGACAAGTTGGTATCGAAAATATCTAAAGCCCCCAGTCGGCAAAAAAGAAGATTCAAAAAAGCAGCCAGCAGGCTTCGTTGCAAAATTAAGAATTTGGTCAGAGAGTTGCATCACAAAGTAGCTAAGTTTTTAGTTGATCATTTTGATGTAATCTTGCTGCCTAGGTTCGAGACTTCTCAAATGGTGTCCAAGTCGCGCCGTAAGTTGAGAAACAAAACGGTGAGACAAATGTTGACTCTCAGCCATTACGAATTTAAAAATTTTCTCAAGTGGAAAGCTTGGGAAAATTCAAAACTCGTGATTGACTGCAACGAAGCTTACACTTCTAAAACGGTGTCGTGGACGGGTGAAATTGTCAAGAATTTAGGTGGAGCTAGAACTATTAAGTCCGCAGCCACCGGATTGAAGATGGATAGGGATCTAAATGGTGCTCGCGGGATTTTTCTGCGGGCATTGGTTGACACGCCTTTGTTGAGAGATTCTCTCAACTTATATGTTTGTTAGCATTTGTTAGCAAAAAAGTGTCGGTGTGAAATATCGTACTTTCCCAGCCGTCAATATCGGATTACTTGCCATAGGTTGACGCTGCAGTGTAGAATCATCCGTAGCAGCCAGCCAGCTAACACGGTCAGGACTAAGACCCCAAAAAACTGCTCTGTTAAAGTCTCATGACCGAAAGCATCCAGGATACCCGCCACGTGATTCATCCGTCCAGAAATAAAAAACCTGTATCCGATGAAACTTGCCGAACGTATTAATCTCGCGCAAGTCAATGCTTCAATTCTTTAATCTAAAATCTAAAATCATCTAAAATCATCTAAAATCGCTTGACCGAAGAACGAGCCCGCCGGGCCCCTGGCTTTAGACACGGGGATAAGTCGGCAGCGGTTTCAACCGCCTCCAGCATTTAACAAATCTTAATGCAAAATTAGTGTAGTATGCAGGTTCGTGCTGTATAACTATAATATGAGCGTTAATTACAAATCAAACAAAAATGTTGTTTACTCGTGTAAATACCATATTGTGTGGTGTCCGAAATATCGCCGAAAGGTTTTAATTGAGGGTGTCGATACCCGATTAAAGGAAATACTGTTAGAGGTGGCGACCGAGTTTAACAGTGAATTAATCGAGATGGAAGTAATGCCAGATCACGTTCACCTTTTGAGCGAGTGCGATCCTCAGTTTGGGATTGCCAAGCTGATTCGGTACATGAAGGGGCGTTCTTCTCGATATCTTCGCCAAGAATTTCCTTGGCTAAAAAGTCGATTGCCAACTCTATGGACGAATAGCTACTTTATTGCAACTGTTGGCGGTGCGCCAATTTCAGTAATTAAGCAGTACATTGAGAATCAGAAAAATGTCTAGTTATGGATGCCAGCAAAATCTAATCAGTCCAAGTCGAGAGCTAAGAAGCGTACTGGAATTTGTATGCGAAGAGTCGAACAAGTTAGCTAACTGCGGGACTTACTATTCTCTGGAGTTATATTTTAAAACCGGGAGAATTCCTAGCAAGTATGACTTACACAAGTTGTTCAAGGATAATCTTCACTTTAAAGCACTATATTCCCATGTTGCTCAACAAACGTTGACCAGCGTTGCGGAATCTTTTAAGTCGTACATTGGGCTGTTAAAAGGAATCAAGGGTGGTACGGTAACGCAACATCCTAAACTACCAAAATACCGCAAAAACAGCTTAAAACTTGTAACCTTCCCAAAGGCAGACGTAAAGCTAAAGAATGGACAATTGAGATTCCCGTTGGGAAGTAAGGTCAAACTCTGGTTTGGAATTGGTGAATTTTATTTGCCAATGCCATCTAACCTAGACTACAAGGCAATTAGAGAGATTCGCATTTTACCAAGAAATAAACAATTTTATGTCGAGTTTGTCTACCAACTTCAGTCAACAGCAGTTGAGCTGGATGTTAGTAAGGCTCTGGGTATCGATCCAGGATTGAATAATTGGTTAACTTGCGTTTCCAATGTAGGAACAAGTTTTATCGTAGATGGACGGCATCTAAAATCATTAAACCAATGGTATAACAAGCGGGTTGCGTCGATCAAAGAGCATAGATATCAAGGCTTTTGGTCTAAGCGATTGGCAAAAATCACGGAAAAACGAAACAGACAAACGAGAGATGCTGTTAACACTTCTGCTAGATTAGTATTGAATCATTGCCTAGAAAACCAAATAGGTACAATTGTTTTTGGCTGGAACAAGGGAATGCGCCAAGAAATAAGTCTTGGTAACAAAACCAATCAAAATTTTGTGCAAATTCCTACCGCTCGATTGAAGGACAGGATTTCCCAGCTTTGTGAACAATATGGTATCCAGTTCATTGAAACTGAAGAGAGCTATACAAGTAAGGCGAGTTTTTTAGATTCGGATGAACTACCTAAGTGGGCGTGAAAAAACTGAAGGGTGGAAAGAATCAGGAAAGCGCATAAATCGCGGACTGTATCGCTCAAAAGACGGAAGCAAAATTAACTCAGATTGTAATGCTGCTGGAAATATTTTGCGAAAAGTAGCGACAACTTTAGGGTTATGCCTTAAAAGAGTCAGTAGAGGCGCTTTGATTTCGCCTTTGAAAGTTCGTATTTGGACTCTTCAAGAATCCCCGTCCCTTTAGGGCTGGGGAGTATCAACGTTAACTGTAACTTTGTTTGGCATGGATATAACACGCTCTTTGCTTCCTTTCCCGGATAAAACAATGATTTAGGTCTGTTGGAAGCTGTCTTAAACCATAGGAGTTAAATTATAATGATTTCTTTCTCTAAGCTCGGGAACTACGGAAGACTCGGTAATCAATTATTTCAATACGCATTCCTTAGAATAACAGCACGGCGTTTGGGAACCCAATTTTTTTGCCCTAAGTGGGATGGAGATGATATCTTCAACCTTAATGACGAAGGTGAGCGTGCTAGCGAACCCTCCGGGATTATTCATTATTTCGACCCCCATCCTCAAGCTGGCTTTACATCCGAAGCACTTTCCATCGGAGACCACACTGAAATTCAAGGGTTCTTTCAATCTGAAAAATATTACTCAGACAAGCGACTTGTACGTGAGTGGTACACGTTCAATAACGAGATTGTCACGGAGGTCGAAAAACTCTACGGCGACATTTTGCAAAGGGATTGTGTCAGCTTTTCGCTCCGCCTCGATACCGACTATGGCAATACCCGAGAATATTTCCCGCTTTACCCGCTTTCTTTTTACAAGAAGTCCTTAAGTGCGATCGACCCCCAAGGTCCCATTCTTGTCTTCTCCGATCGTCCCGATTTAGCCAGAGAATTTCTTCGTGACCTTCAAGGGCAGGAATTTATCTTTGTAGATAACCTGAATGGTCCTCAGCAGCTTTATTTAATGACCCGATGTCGAGCTAATGCTATTACTAATTCAACGTTTTCCTGGTGGGGCGCTTGGTTGAACGGACACCCAGAGAAGATAGTAGTAGCCCCGACAGATTGGTGCCGCCCAGGCGTGCCAAACCCGGTTGAAGATATTCTATGCGATGATTGGGTCAAGCTCTCAGGCACTCATCCCATCTTAGATCACTTTCAAGTATGGAGGCTCAGACACCCCGTCGCGACAGTCAACAGGCTCTTGAGTCGTTTCCAAAAATAGATACTTGACCAGGAGAATCATAACAGGTTAAGTCTAATAGACATCTCCGAGAAATCCCAAACCATTAACATGATGGGTTTGTAGCGGTTTGAGCGCAGTTGTCAAACCGCTACAAAGCGCGATTTTCAGTTTTTGGATCTCTCGTTATATCATTTCCGGTTACACTCATACATGATGTTGACGGTTGACGGTTGACTGTTCACGGCGTCAACAGTCAACCGTCAACCGTCAACAGTGAACTCGAATTTACTATTCCGATGCTAACGGATTTGATATTAAATCTTGATTTTTCGTTTTTTTAGAGAGAAAAACCTTGAAAACATCCGTAAACATCAGATTGATTTTGCCGATGTTCCCGCGATGTTTGATGGTGAAATGCTGATTGAGCTCTTCCGATCGTTTTGATTATGGCGAATATCGCTGGTTTGGAATCGGTTTTCTCGGTTCTGGAATAGCGGTAGTAGTCTGGACATCACAGTAAGTTTCCGCCTAATCAGAATTTAGCTCCGTAAACCGAAAAAATAGGTGCAACAAAAGTTATTAATAACAAGTGAAATCTATTACTTTTGTTGCTAGAGTTATTGTATTGAAAGAATTCTCAGCAAATATAGTCAACTAATCAATTAGCTACAGGAGAAACCTCATGGCTGTATATTTAATCGCAGACGTTAAAGTTACCGATGATGCCTGGATTCCTGACTACGCAGCAAATGTTCACGATATCGTACATAATCATGGGGGGAAATACCTTTCCCGCAGTGGCAATATTACGACTATTGAAGGCGAGGAACTAGAAACAACGCTGGTTGCCTTGGTGGAATTTCCTTCTATGGAGGCAGTGCAAGGGTTTTGTAACGATCCAGCCTATGCAAAATATCGTCAAGCTCGGCAGGCTGGTAGTATCAGCCGGCTCCATGTAATCGATGATACTGATGTCGCAGGAACCATACCCTATTTACCAAAAGGTTAATATCGTCAATTGTATGGTGTATTGCGAAGACCCATTGGGCAATATTGTCGAGATTTATAGCCACAGCTACGAATTGAAATATTCTGCTGGAGCTTATATGATGTTCGGGCGATCGCATATCAGATCGCATCGATCGAACTTGTGAAAAGTTCGATCGCGCATTTCCTACTTAGGAGCGCGAATTAAATAACTTACAATTTTAATTGTTATTGTGGGATGGGCGTCCCGCCCGTCCAAAAAGGACG
>NZ_JAUBOZ010000229.1:0-2366 GCF_036700475.1 Microcoleus sp. T2B6
ACAGGCATCTTGCCTGTGCTTGTTTGTGGAACAGGCATCTTGCCTGTGCTTGTTTGTGGAACAGGCATCTTGCCTGTGCTTGTTTGTGGAACAGGCATCTTGCCTGTGCTTGTTTGTGGAACAGGCATCTTGCCTGTGCTTGTTTGTGGAACAGGCATCTTGCCTGTGCTTGTTTGTGGAACAGGCATCTTGCCTGTGCTTGTTTGTGGAACAGGCATCTTGCCTGTTTTAGCATCAAGTCTCGATCGCCAAGAAAAGGTAAACTATAAACAGCAAACATAACATTGAAACAATTATGATTTTTCCAGGTTCGGCAGTTCGAGTTAAAGATAAGGGTGAGATTTACTACGCCTTTCAAGGACAAGTCCAGCGAGTTACCGACGGGAAAGTCGCGGTACTGTTTGAAGGCGGCAATTGGGACAAGCTGATTACATTCCGCCTGTCGCAGTTGGAACTCGTCGATGCTACGGCAGGTCGCGCGAAATAGTCAGTTGGTTGTTGACAGTTGTCAGTTGACAGTTGTAAGTAGTTATTAGTTATTGTTTATTAGTACCCACTTACAAATAATAAATAACAACCAACTGCCAATAACAAACTGCCAACTGTCAACAACCAACAATCAACTGCCAACAACCAACTGCTAACTGACTAATATGCGTTTACCTTTACCCCAATTTGCTACAAAAGAGCGCCATCCCGATCGCATTGCTGAGGTAATCGAGACGGCAACTTCGGAGTTTTTGGCTCAATGTTTGGAACCGGAAGACTTAAGCTTTCCCGTGATGCCACCTTTTGGGAGTTGGGTGAAGGCCGAGGATGAAGAGTCAAAAAATCAAATTTACGGCGTGGTTTATTACGCTACGACTAGCCCGATCGACTCCGTGCACAGAGCTCGCGCTTTGGGTTTGTCGCTGGAAGAGTTGCGGGAAGAACAACCACAGATTTTTGCGATGCTCAAAACCGAGTTTCGAGTGGCGATTGTGGGGTTTGAGACGGCGCCGGAAAGGTTGAACGGTCACGGCCCCTCTAGGGGTAAAATTTATCAGTATTTGCCGCCGCGCCCCCCGCAAATTCACCAGGCGGTTTATCGCTGCGAACCGGATGAGGTGATTGATTTTACGGTGCAGTTGGATTTTTTGAGGACGCTGCTGGGGGTGGCTAATGCGCCGGTGGATGCGCTGACGGCGGCGGCGATTCGGGAGATTTATCAGTTGCGGATGCGCGATCGAACTTGGTTGGTGGAAGCGGGGAGGAGTTTGAGTGTTTTGCTGAAGGATGATTACGATCGGTTGCGGGTGATTTTGAGCCAGATTCATCCTTAGCGAAAAGCTGAATAGTCTGTTTGAGACCGATCGTCAAATATTCAGGCGATCGCACCAGTCAGACTCTGGTATTTTATCGACCTTACAATTAAATTGAGAAGGAAGAAACGATCGCACTTAATTCAATATGCGATCGCCCGTTTGTCGGGCACAGTCGTAGGATATGATATAATGGGAGCGAGTAACATGATTTCTCAAAATCTATGTCTGCCAAAGATATCTTTCATGTCTCTGTATGTTCAGCTTTGGAAAAAGAAGGGTGGACTATTACCCACGATCCTTTGTACCTCAAAGTAGACGAAGATAAGCTTTATGTGGACTTAGGGGCTGAAAATAATTTGTTAGGAGCCGAAAAGTACGGACAGAAGATAGCAGTAGAAATCAAGTGTTTTTTAGGTCTGTCATTGATAAATCAGTTTCACGAGGCTATAGGTCAAGCCTGGAATTATAAAGTGGTTTTGGAAGAGTCAGAACCGGATAGACTTCTTTATTTGGCAATTCCAGAAGATATTTATGAAGAGTTTTTTACTCGGCGTTTAGCTCGAATGTCAGTGACGCGGATGCAATTAAACTTGATTGTGTTTAATCCTGCGAGAGAGGCGATCGTTATATGGAAATAGAAAAGTATAGAGAGCTAATTCAATCAATCATTGAAAAACACTCTAGCTGCGGTTCGGACGATGGGGAGATAGAAACTGAAATTGCTTGTGACATCAAACGCGATCGCTATTTGATGTTTCATGTGGGATGGCGTGGAGAAAGACGAGTTTATGGTTGCGTTATTCACATCGATATTAAAGAGGACAAGATTTGGATTCAGCGAGATGGAACTGAAGTAGGAATTGCTAATGAGTTAATTGAAGTCGGAGTACCCAAGTCGGATATTGTTTTAGGGTATAGGTCTCCCTATATGCGTAAGTTTACGCTGGTTGGCGGCGGGCTAGGCGATCGCCCCAGCCAAACTCCGGTATTGTAAAACTTCGTTGAGTTTATAAGCAATTATAAACAATAGTAGTATGATATTATCATGGTGGTCGAGTGAAC